>SLTF01000039.1 GCA_007130025.1 Spirochaetales bacterium
AAGATCCAGATGACCGCCATGCCGCAGCTGGTTGGGCTCTTCAACGGGTTTGGCGGCATCGCCTCGGTGCTCGTGGCGGGCGCTGTGCTCTACCAGGCGGTGATGGCGATGGGCGCGACGGCTGCCGGAGCAGCGGCAGGCGCCGCCGGAGCCGGTGTTGCAACCGGAGCAGCGGCCGCACCGGGCCTTCAGTTCACCATTGCCACCGCATTCTCGGGTGTCATCGGTGCGGTTACCTTCTTCGGCAGTGTGATCGCCTTCGGCAAGCTGCAGGGGATTGTTACCGAGAAGCCCGTGCGCTATCCCGGAGAGCAGGTGGTCAAGGTGCTGGTGCTCTTCGTCACCATCGCCTTCGGGGTAATGATCGTGCTCGATCCGGCGCAGATCAGCAACTACTGGTACCTCGCGGCGGCCGGATCGCTGCTTGGGGTACTGCTGGTCATCGCCATCGGCGGGGCAGACATGCCCATCGTGATCGCCCTGCTCAATTCCTATTCGGGCCTTGCCGCGGCGGCAACCGGGTTCGTGCTCTCCAACAACATCCTGATCATCGCCGGATCGCTGGTGGGCGCCTCCGGGATCATCCTGACGCAGATCATGTGCAGGGCAATGAACCGCTCGCTCGCCAACGTGCTCTTTGGGGGCGTGGGCGCCGTGGTGGAGAGTGCGTCGCAGGGCGACATCTACGCCGGCAAGGTGAAGTCCACCTCCGCTGAAGAGGTGGCGATGATCCTCAAGTCCGCGCAGCGCGTGGTCTTCGTGCCGGGCTACGGCATGGCGGTGGCGCGTGCCCAGACGCCGGTGCGGCTGCTGACCGAGCTCATGGAAAAAGACGGCATCGAGGTGGAGTTTGGCATTCACCCGGTCGCCGGGCGCATGCCGGGGCACATGAACGTGCTGCTCGCCGAAGAGAACATCTCCTACGACAAGCTGCGCGAGATGGATCAGATCAACGCAACCTTCTCCAACACCGATGTTACCATTGTGCTCGGCGCCAACGACGTGGTGAACCCCATCGCCCGTGAGGCGTCCGGCAGTCCCATTTCGGGTATGCCAATCCTGGACGTGGACAAGTCACGGACGGTCGTGGTGATCAAGCGGAGCCTTGGCGCCGGGTTTGCCGGCATTCCCAACCCGCTCTTTGCCGCCGAGAACACGCTGATGCTGTTTGCCGATGGAAAGAAGGCGATGGACGATCTGGTTACCGCCTACAAGGACGCGTAAGCGGGGTTAGCCCGCGCGCGGCCTCACCAGGGCTGTCGCTCAGTTGGACTGCGCGTCGGGATCTTTCGGATCGCTGTATTTTGCCGAGATGGTCTGGATGCTCGGCAGCACCTTGAAGAAGACGTCGATGATTTCAGGGTTGAACTTGGTGCCCCGCATCTTCTCGATCTCTTCCAGCGTCTGCTCTTCGGTCCACGCCTTCTTGTAGACCCGGTGGGACCGCAGCGCGTCGTACACATCCGATATGCTGACAATCTGACCGAAGAGGGGAATCTCGTCGCCGCGCTTGCCGAGAGGGCGGCCGAGACCGTCGGTCTTGGTGGGCGTTCCGGTTTCAATGTCCACGTGGCCGGGGTATCCGGAGCCGTCCCAGTTCTCGTGGTGGTTCAGCGCCACCAGCTGGGCGAGTTCATCAAAGTCTGACTGCTTGTTGATAAAGAGCCGCGCACCCATGATGGTGTGCGACTTCATGATGTCGTACTCATCGTCAGTGAAGCGACCCGGCTTCTTCAGGATGATGTCCGAGATAGCCACCTTTCCCACATCGTGAAGCATTGCGGCCATGCGCAGGTTGTCCTTGGTTTTCTCGATGTCTTCCGGATCGACGTTGTGGTTGCGCGCCCAGCGTTCGTAGATTTCCACCGCGTATCCGGCAACCCGGTTGACGTGGGGGCCGGTCTCCTTGGGATCACGAAGTTCGGCCATTTTGATCATTCGAAGCAGAATCGCGCGGGTCATCTGTGCCCGCTGCAACGCCACGGTGGCGTTGGTGGCAAAATGCATCAGCACGAGTTCATCCTCTTTGTTGAAGGCGATCAGATTACCCTTCTCACTCTTCTTGTTAATCAGCTGAATGGCGCCCAGAATCTCTCCCGTGTTGGTCCTCAGCGGAACGCAGAGTATCGACCGCGTCTTGTAGCGGGAGATCTTGTCAAACGACGGGTTGAAACTGTACGGGGCGTTGGAGGGAATCTTGTACGCGTTGGGAATATTCACCGGCTCGCCGGTCAAGGCAGAGTAGCCGGAAACGGTTGTGGGGTTGATGTCAACGGTAAACACGTTGTAGATGAGCTTCTCGCCGGGCGGGAGCTCGGCCTGCTTGGTATCGTTCTGGGCGTAGTTGATGACAAGCTTGTCGCCGTGTCGGATGTAGATCGACCCGGCATCTGCGTTCATGACGCGACGAGCCTCGGTGAGAATTCGCTCCAACAGAACGTCGAGGTCCTGCAGCTTGTTAAGCTCGGAGTCCAGTCCAATGACGTGTCGAAGGCGCTTGTTTCCCGTTGGCATGCCACGTTCCATCCGGATTATTGATCGCCGCGCGTAGTGATACCCATCTACCCGAGATTATCGGCGCGATTGCCGGCGGATGAAGTGAAATCGGGTGTTACCGGTTGGGAAAGGCTCCGTGCCGGCATTGGATTCTTACGCCGGCACGGATGAGGGCGCTCGGGTCAGCGGCTTCCCGGCTGGCTTGCCATGAACGCATCCCACAGCTTTCGCTGCTCAGCGGTGATCATGCCGGCTCCCTTGCAGAGGGGGCACGCCCGGTCCAGAGCATTCATGATCGCCGAGCGGATGAACTCACTGCGATTGGGCAGACCGGAGAGCGCCTGGGCCAGATTTCCATCAACCTTGAATGTGATGACCTCGCCCTTTTTGTCAGTTTTCATACATGGTCTCCTCGATTATTACTCTGTCTATATTACGACGTCGTATGAGAAATGTCAAGCGATAATACGTATGCTGTGAAAAATGGAATAGATATTCAGGCCGATAGGGTGAGAGGTTGGCGGACTGGTAATACCAAGCGGTGGTATTGAAGACGAAAAAAAGGTACGGCGGTCGGCCGTACCCGTGCGGTTATCGCGCTCTCATCGTGGTCTACGCCACGTCTTTCAGCTGCAGACCCTGCTTCTTCAGGTAAGCGAGCAACCCAAGCTTGCTGATGCTGCGCAGTGCGCGGGTGGATACGCGAAGACGGACGGTACGATCCAACTCAGGGATGTAGAGGCGCTTCACGTGCAGATTGGGGCGCTGCCACTTCTTGGTTTTGTTGTTTGCGTGAGAGACGTTATTTCCGGACAGCGGCTTCTTGCCGGTGATGCTGCATCGTCGTGCCATGTCAGTAACTCCTTGCGATTCCGGGAATCCTCTGTGTATCAGGCTTTCCGCGAAAGATCAAGCACCACGAGCCCCGGCGGCGGATTCACGACCGGATGACCCGAGTGATTGCAGATGTTTCACTGCGAGATGCCATTTATACGTATTCCCGCGCCGATTGTCAATGGTCATCTTGAAGAGATCGCCGCCCAGGTAGAACTCGAGGTGTTCGCTGTTCTGCACGTTGATTCCTTCGATACCGGCAATCGGAAAGTCGATCGCGGCGCCGCCGGTCTCCGGGAGCAGCCGGATGCGGTCGCCAAAGAACTGCAGCCGGCCGTTGGCAAGCGGCTCCAGCGGGCGACTCTTGTAGCCGGTTTTGGCGATGACGCGGGGCTCTTCAAACAGCGGATCACACGCATCGCTCTGGGCGTACTGCTCCACACACCGTTTGAGATAGTCGGTCTGCCACAGGTTCCACCCGCGGATCGAGTCGTGAGCCGGTTGGTGGTCGCTTGCGGCGGTGAAGAATCCCCGTGCGGTCATCCGCACGCGGTAGCCGCAGGCATTGCACCCAAAGTGGTCTCCTTCAGACGCAAGGGTCCCGATGGTGT
>SLTF01000175.1 GCA_007130025.1 Spirochaetales bacterium
AGACACCCGGAGACGGGAAGTTACACCACTTGACAGGACACTACCCGGGGTTGCGTTCGCCGGGATACTGCGTACTCCGCAATTTCTGCATGACCGAGGCAATTGCGCTGCGGCTAAGAGGTGGCAATGCAGGGGAATAGGGATGAGGGGAAATATATTTTCCCCCATAGATGTACACAAAAGAGGCAGCAGGGCAGGAATCTGGGAGAATGGGCCGAAATTGACCCCAAAAGGAATAAAAAAGGGCGCCATCCGGTAATTCCCATGATAAAATCATGGTGTGAAACGAATTACAAAGGAGACGCCCCATCGCCATTATACCACAGCTTGAGATTTTTTGTTGGAACGAATTCGAACAAATCGGGGATCTCGAACGCCTTGAGCTGATTCTTCGTCACCTGCCCGATGAGCAGTTGATGCAAGCTCTCGAGCGGCAACGAGGAAACGGACGCAACGATTATTCGGTGCGGGCGGTATGGAACTCGATTCTTGCCGGTATCATCTTCGGACATCCGAGCATCGCCTCATTGCGTCGGGAGCTGTCGAGAAACGCGCAATTGAGACAGATCTGCGGATTTGGTATCTGCAGTGGCACCGATGCGGTTCCCGATGCATGGGTGTATTCGCGATTCTTGCGGCGCCTGGAGAAGCACTCGGGAGAGATGCGGCGAATATTCGATACGCTGGTGGAACGATGTCGGCGGGAGCTGCCGGATTTTGGACGCCACATGGGATGTGACGGCAAGGCGCTGTCCAGTTATGCCCGACGCACCGGCAAGAGTGAACACGGCGACCGTCGCGGTGAGCATGACGCCGCGTGGGGAGTACACGCACACCATAGCCGGGGCCGCGATGGGGTGATGCTCGAAACGGTAAAACGCTGGTTTGGATTCAAACTTCATCTGATCGCTGACACGACCTATGAGCTTCCCATCGCGTTTACCGTTTTGCCGGCGAACCATAATGAGATGCCGGTGATGCATCGTCTGGTGGAAGGATTGGCCGAACGCAATGAACAGATCCTGCACAGCTGTGAGGTGTGGAGCGGCGATCGCGGGAATGACGACGGGAAGCTTGTGCGGCGTTTGTGGGATGAGTACCGAATCAAGCCGGTGATCGACATACGCAACACATGGAAAGATCCTGACAAGACGCGGGTGGTTCCGGGACAGCAGAACGTAACCTACAATTGGAAGGGAACGGTACGGTGTGTGTGTCCGGCGATGATGAAAGAGCGAGAGATGGCGTTTGGCGGATTCGAGAAAGACCGCCAGACGTTGAAATACCGCTGTCCGGCACGACATTACGGATACCAATGCAAGGGCTCGGATCGATGTCCAGTTCGTTCGGGGATTCGCATACCGTTACAAGAGAACCGCCGGATCTTCACCCCGGTGGCCCGATCGAGTTATCAGTGGAAACGGCTCTACAATAAACGCTCTGCACTGGAGCGGATCAACAGCCGTATCGACACATCCTTCGGGTTTGAACGACATACGATTCGGGGATTACAAAAGATGTCGATGATGGTGACGATCTCGCTTTCGCTCATGTTGGCTGTAGCGGTTGGAAGGACTGCCGAGAAGCGACCGGAACTGATGCGAAGCCTGGCGAGAACGGCTTAGCGGTTTCAACAAGCCTGACATACCAACCGTCTCATCGTACTCCGAGGTCATAAGAGGGTCCGGCGAACGACAAGAATCCTCGCAGTGGCGAGATATTCACCGAAGTTCATCGGAGATTTCCGATCGGGGAAGCGATTGCTTGAGCCGAGATGCTGACCAGCCCCTGACTCCACCAACGTCGACAGAAAAATATGGGCGCAGCGCAACTGCCTCAACACGCTCTCACGTTGCAATCGATTCGCCGACGTGATAGAGTCTTACCAGTGTACTCAATCTCTCACCGAAACCAAAACCATTGGAGCAGGACTTGATTCATAGATTCAAGAAAGCGGTCGCGTTTGGACTGCTTGTGGCCGCCGTCTCTTCCCTTCCGGCTTTCGCCCAGACCAACGATGAACCCGACCAGTTTACTCCTCCCAGCGAGGGGTTTACCGAATACAGCCTCGGCGATCAGATGCTCTCCATCAACCTCGGTCTGATGGTCCCGCTCTTCTTCAATTGGGGCCCGGATGGGTTTTCCCGTACCAATCTCAGCGTGGGCGGTATTGGTTCCCTTCAGTGGGGATCGTTTCTCAACAGCCGGGTAGCGCTGGGGATGGAACTCGGGGGGACATTCATGTTCACCCCAAATGGCCGATCCCTTTTCATGGTCCCCATCACCGGCAAGGTATCCTACTTTTTCCGCCCCTACCCCTTTGAGATTCCAATCTTCCTCGGAGCAGGGCTCAACATCAGTCGTCTGGATGACCAGACGAAGTTTGACCCAATCCTCAAACCCGGCGCGTCGTTCTACTGGGCGTACAATCCGGAGTGGTCATTTGGCCTGAACACGGTCTGGTGGTGGGTACCCCAGTTTTACCGCGGTCCGGAGCCACCATCCGGAGACACTCGCGTCGGGAACTTCCTTGAATTGAGCCTCTCTGCGCTGTACCATTTCTAAGGGGACTGTCATGCGATTCACGACAAAAACACCGTTTCGCCTCCTGCTACTTCTTTCCGCTGCAGTTGTCGCCATGACGGCGTGCGACCAGGGTCCCGTGGGTATCTTTGCCAGTATCGAACGCGAAGTCGCCATCCAGGAAGGAAATCTCCCCAAAAAGGTCGCCGTAAACGGTATGGTCGAGTTTGACCTTAGCGGCACCGGTGACGACGTCTACTACTTCGCCGCCGTAGGCGGCCGCGTTCGCTTCCGTCGAGCCGACGGCACTGAAAGCGACTGGGCCACAATAGCCAATCCTCCCGGCTACGACGGCGGCAGCCGCCCGACGTCGATTGTGCGCGTGGGGGACATCGACTCGGGCACAATCTATGTATCCTTCATCGACAGCGAGGGGAAGCGGTCAGGAATTTTCACGTTGGATCCCGGGACTCGTGCATTTGCTCTCGTTGGAACAGAATCCTCCGGTGGCGAACGACTGATTCAGCGGCTGTTTGCTGTGAGCGATGAACTGTTCGCCGCGACGGTAACCCCCGGCACTAGTGGAACTCCCACGCACGATCTTCGCCACGTCGCTCTCCCGACGGGGACTCCGGTATCGATTGTCGTAACCGACCAGTCTGAGCCGTTCATCGGTGCCGCGACGGACGACACCAACAACTGGTTTGTGACGACAAAGGCCTTGTTCGAGAACTTGTCTGCATCGCCTGATAACTCCGCAACGGAAATATCCATCCCCTCCGAAGCGCGCGAAACCAGCCTCGGAGGAATAGCGGTATTCAATGATGGCGTACAAGATTTTGTCTACCTTTCCTCCCGAAGCGGCAGCAACGTAACCGGCGGAAGCACCGGGCGAATCGCGCGCGCTCCTGTCGGGGATGACTTGAGCCTTTCCGTCAGCTGGACGCCCATCACCCAAAATGACCGCGCCTTTACCGGCTTCGGCGCCGCAAACCTCAACTCGGTAAGCACCATTCTCGTGGGGACCTACCGCACATTCGCGGGCTCTCGCAGTCGCGTGGCGTCTCCGGGTGGGTTTATGGAGATCCCAGAAGGCACTTTGGCCGGCATTCGGCGACCGGCCGGGAACAGCTATGTTGCCGCGGATTTCTCCAAGGCCTCGGTCTTCGGGTTCTTCGCGTCGGGAGAGCCGGAGTTTGCCGACACCGTCTTCGTCCTCACTCCGGGAACCGGGTTGTGGCGCGGGGATTACGGTGGGCCTGAGCCGGTCTGGGTCTGGGAGTAAGCGAGTAACCACCGCAGCGCTCACTCATTCGCGAGTGTTCCAAAACCTGTTCTTTTTCACCGAACCGTGAAGCAGGGGGAGTTTTTGGCGCGTTATACAGGGGGTAGA
>SLTF01000347.1 GCA_007130025.1 Spirochaetales bacterium
CGTCAGCGGGCTCGAGCGGTGGAGCAGTTCCTGCGAAACGCGGGGTGGAGTCCCGCTCGTGAGCCGCTGGTTGAGGGGTTCAGCTCTGATCGCCCGGCGAGCCTGGATCCGGAACAGCAGCACCTGAATCGGCGGGTGGAAGTGATCGTTCTCGCCGGGGACTGACCTTTGGCCCGGCTTTCGGCCCCATCACCGTACTGACAACTGTCAAAGCCACCAGCACGAGCAGCGATGCAACCGGAAACCAGTCGCCAAACCGCGTGTAGATGGTGGTGCGTAGCCGCTCAGGAATGACCACGTCGGCGATCAGGTAGGCTTCCTGGTACTGCGGGAGGGTTGCGAGGATGCGGCCGTACTCGTCTACGTGGGCGGTGAGGCCGCTGGCGGTGGAGCGCACCAGAGGGCGGCGATTCTCCACCGCGCGGAACATGCCCGCCGCAAAATGCTGCTGCGCCTGGACCTCGGTCAGCGACCAGTAATCGTTGGAGATGTTGAGAATGACCTCCGCACCGGCAGTCACAAACTGCCGCACCTCGTTGGGGAAGACGTCCTCAAAACAGATCGGCGTCGAAAACCGGAACAGCGGATGCTCGAACACCACCCGCTCTTTGCCCGGCTCCCAGAAATAGACGTCAAAGTCCTGCAACAGTTGATGGACTCGCGGAAAGATGTGCTCGTACGGAAAGTGCTCGGTAAACGGAACCAGGCGGATCTTGTGGTAGGTCTGCGTGCGCTCGCCGGTGTCCGAGAAGAGTACCGCCGCGTTGAAGTGGTGACGCTCGATCTCGCGGTTGTTTTCGTCGAAGACGCGGGCGTAGTCGTCGTTCCCGGTGAGGAGCCAGGTCCCGATGGACTCCTGGTACTCGCGGAACTCGTGGACCAGGCGGGCAAAGGGGCTGAACCGGGGGTTCTCTTCGCCCCAGCGACGGATGTTGGGCACGAAGGCGGTCTCGGACCAGGCTACGATGTCGGGATTGTGGGCCAGCGACTGATCGGTGAGGCGGCGCAACGCCTCGAAGGTCTGGTCGTAATCGTGCTTGCGCGGATCGGAGTTCTGCTGGATCAGGGCGATGCGCACGGTACGGGCATTGGTGCGGGGCGCCGCGGCGCCGTTGTCGACCAGGGTTTGCCCGCCGGCCGAATCCGTGCGGCCGGTTGCCACCGCGATCGATCCTCCCGCAAAAACCAGCAGCAGCAATCCGGCAGCCGTGGCTAGGGGTACACGGGCCGCGCGAGCCGCGACTGCCAACCTCACGCGGAAGGACGTTGCGTCGCGGCGGTGCACCAGGAGGGTCACCGCCAACTCGGCCAGGGCGGAGTTGACCAGCAGTACCAGAAAACTGACTCCCCAGACTCCGGTGATGGTGGAGAGCTGAATCAGCGGCAGCACGCGATACTGGGAATGCCCCACCAGGGCCCACGGATACCCCAGGAAGCCCGACGAGCGGGCGAGCTCGAAGAAGGTCCACGCGAGGGGAAAGACCAGAAACCGCGCCACCCGAATGCGCCGGTAAAACCAGAGGGTGGGAAGCATGAAGAGCAGGTAGAAGCAGAAAAAGATCAGCACGCTGATCTGGAGGGAGACCAGACTGAAGGTACCAAGCCAGAAGTTTACCAGCAGCGTGGTGAAGGTGCCGTAGGCAACCCCGAGAAACAGACCGCGTCGATAACTGGAGCCCCGGATCGCGAGTAGCAGCGGCACCAGCGAGATGAAGCCGAGCGGGCCAATGCCGTCCAGATGGACAAAGCTGGGAAACGACAGCGTGCTCAACATCACCGACACCAGCGTGAGGAGGAGCCCCCACGACGCGAAAGGCCGAAGATACGCCGCTGCCGGATCGCTGCTCTCGATCATGGCAGGCGGTGCGGTCGCGCGAACCAGCGCGGAACGGCGCACCCGGATGAGCAGGGAGAACAGGGCGTTCAACAGAAGAAAGGGGCCAAACCTCAGCGCCGCAATCGCGCGCTCGGTGCGGGTATCGAGGGCCAGACGCAGATCCCCGCCTCCCTCCACAAAGCGCTGGACGTAGTCCATGTTGGCGTTGAGCGCAAATATCCACGCAAAAAGAAAGAGCAGCAGCGTGTAGGCGGCAAGGGCATCAGCGGCAACCACAAACCATCGAATGCGTTTTCGATCAAGCCGTGGACGAATGAAGATCATGGCTGCACCCCAGAGATAGTGCAACGCGATGAGCAGGAAGTAGGGAAGATCGCCCAGACCGGGGTTGGTAAGGGGAACCGGCCCCCCCAACGCGAAATAGAGTGTGCCCAATGCCACGGTCAGAGCGGCGGCACCGCTGAACAGGGCGAGTGTTCCCGGCAGGCGGGGGGGATGGTATTCCGTTGCGACCGACATATCGATATAATAGTGAACAATTACCGCAAGCGTACAGCTGCACCGCCACGGTGTCATCGCGCCGCGATTGGCACCCCGACTGATGAGACACAAGGAGCTTCACGCATGAGCCGGCGATCTGCCCCGCGCGCCGTTACCGTCTACTTCTCCCTCGAAGGCAACGTGCGTCACCTCGCCCAGGCGGTAGCAACGGCGATCGACAGCCCGCTGGTTGAGGTCCTGCCCGCCGAACCGCGGCGCGGCGCCGAAATGACCGAGTACGTCTGGGGAGACACGCGAATCATCTGCCCCGAAATGCCCGAGCTACTTCCGCTCTCGCTGAACGCGGATGATTTCGACCTCATCTTTCTTGGCAGCCCCGTCTGGAAAGGCACGGTGGCCCCGGCGATGCGCAGTTTCCTGGCAGCCGGAGACTTCTATCGCAAGAAGGTGGCGCTGTTCTGCGCCTACTCCGGCCGCGCCGGCGGCTACTTTGAGCAGGCGGAACAACTGCTTCTCGGTTGCGAAGTCATTGATACGATTGGCTTCCGTGAGCCGCTTCGCTTCATCCGCCAGAAGAGCGCCCGCGACATCGCCGCGTGGGCCAAAGCGATCCTGGACCGTGCTTCGCACTGATCGGCCGCCCGGCAAACCAAGACGGTTTTTGTTGCATCCATAGCGCGATCCGGTATACTCTGCCCTTCTATGAATGAACGTCGGGCACGCCGCAGGGATCTGCGACGCGGGCGGCGGCGCATTCACGCGCCTCGCCACGTCAACACCATTCTGCGCAACATCGTTGGGCCAACACTGCGCTGGCTCTTTCATATCGAAACCGAAAACCGTGCTCTGGTGAAGCGACTGAAAGGCCCCTACCTGCTCATCGCCAACCACGCGTGCGTGCTTGATCCGTTCATGATCAACTGCCAGATACCCGCTCCGGTCCACTATGTGGTTTCCGACTCCAATTTCCGCTCGCGGCTGGTGGACTTTGCGCTGGGACTGGTTGGGAGCATCCCCAAGACCAAGGCGGTGTCCGACCTCGAGACGGTGAAGAACATCGTGAAGGTGAAGGCGCACCGCGGCATCATTGGCCTCTACCCCGAGGGACAGAACACCTGGGACGGCCACACCCTGCCCATCTATCCGGCAACCGCCAAGCTGGTGAAATCGCTGAAAGTTCCCGTCGTAGCCGCCAGGGTGCAGGGGGCCTTTCTCTCGCTGCCGCGCTGGGCGCGATCGTTCCGTCGCGGCCGCATTGTGATCAGTTTTACCCAGGTCTTTACCGTGGAAGAACTCCGGGCCGCCACCCTGGAACAGGTGCACGAACGGCTGGTAAGCGCGTTGGAGCACGATGAGTCGGAATGGCAGCGCTCACACCGCGTGATCTATCGCGGGAAGCATCGGGCGGAGTATCTCGAGATTGTGCTCTGCGTCTGCCCCCACTGCCACACCATCGGGACCCTTGCGTCTGAAGGAGACCACTTTGGGTGCAATGCCTGCGGCTACCGCGTGCGGATGACCGCACGGGGATTCTTCACCGCCGCAAGCGACCACCAACCGGCTCACGA
>SLTF01000235.1 GCA_007130025.1 Spirochaetales bacterium
CGCTGCCGGCTTCCCGTCAGTCCGTTGAACAGGGTAGTCTTGCCGCAGTTGGGGTTTCCCACCACCGCCACGGTCGAAGTGCGAGAGGTGGACGCAATCATGCCTTTCTCCGAAGCTTGAGCACTTGGGCCTCGTGCTTCCTTAGAGAGAGGCGAAACCCGCGGACCGTGATTTCCACCGGATCGCCCAGGGGCGCCAGCTTGTCCAGCCGCACCTCGGTTCCCGTAGTGAGCCCCATCGACAGGAGCTTTGCCCGATACGCCTGAGAACCCGGCTGATACCCGCAGACCAAGGCGATGGTTCCGGGAGTCATCTCCGTCAGACTGAGGGTCGGTTCGACTGTTGCGCTCATGAGTTGGCCGCTCGGCCTGCAGGCCGGACGAAGACCCGTCCGGCGGTCGATCGACCCAGCATCAGTCGGGTCTCGCCAATTCGAACAACCACTCCGGTCTCCGGTGAGGTATGTACCAGCTGCAGGCGCGCTCCCGGAATGACCCCCTGCTCCACCAGGCGGCGGCGCAGCTCTTCAGTTCCGGCAAGACGAATCACGACTCCTTCTTCCCCGTGGCTTAATATGTTCAGGGGAAAGGCGGTCGTAGCGTCGACGGTGGCCGACACCGTGTGGGACAGCGTCTCGGTCATATCGTGGAATCCTTTGGCGGCGCGCCGGAGCCGTATCGGCTCAGACTTTGCCGCTCTATGAATTGTTGGTCTTGCCTAATACTATGCGGCAATGCGAATCCTGTCAAGGAGAACGATGGGATTTCTCAAGAACGCCGGCGATTACGAGCGGGAATCGGCGGGAGGAATCACTTCAAGGCGCCGATACCGGGTGAACAGCTCTTCAGACGGCTTTCGCAGAACCTCGTCGAGGCATTCGGCGGCGGCGCTAAGGACATGCGGCAGGAACCCTTCTTCCTGTGCGGCAAAACGCGATAACACCCAGGACGACACCGAACCGTGCTTCGGCCGCGAGATCCCCACGCGAAGCCGCATGAAGCCGGGCGTGGTGAGTGCCGACTGGATCGACCTCAGCCCGTTGTGCCCGCCGAGGCCGCCTCCGCGTCGCAGAGAGAGGGTGCCAAAGGGCAGCTCCAGCTCATCGTGCACAACCAGCACCCGGTCGGGGTCAACCCGAAAGAACGCGCAGAACCGACCGACGCACTCGCCGCTGTGATTCATGAACGTCTCAGGCCAGAGGAACCAGACGCGGTTGCCACCGACGTGGGCCGTCTCGTACCGTCCCCCGGCCTTCTGCTGCGCCTGCGCCGGAGGGGCGGCGTCCGTGGCACCAGATGTCGCCAGGTGCGGCGCCACCATCCACCCGGCGTTGTGGCGGGTAGTCTCGTACTGCTTCCCCGGGTTGCCCAGAAACACCACCAGATCGACCATGCCCCCACTATACCGCAACGCCGCTGCTGTCGGAACACAGCCTCTCCCTGGGGACCCGCAGGCCCCTCCTGTGGTAGCATCCGGCCATGCAATCCGCATCGGGGCGTTCGGCCAATCAGGGGGCCGGCGCTGCCAACGACGTCATCAACGAGCAGAACCCCCGCCCACACCGGCTTCGCGTGGTGGAGTCCCTCTCCCTTGATGTGTACCTGAACCTTGCGTTCGAGCAGCGGCTCTACGACGAGCTTCAGTCCGGAGACGTTGTGCTTTTCCTCTGGCGGAACGCTCCAAGCGTGGTCATCGGTCGCCACCAGAATCCGTGGCGCGAATGTGATCTCGATGCGATGGCCGGCGGAGGGGTGCGGCTTGCGCGTCGCGCGAGCGGGGGCGGCACGGTGTACCACGATCCGGGGAACGGGAATTTCACCTTCCTGGCCGACAGCGGGCTCTATCAGCAGGAGCTGCATTTTGCCGTTGTCATTGCGGCCCTCGCCGAGCACGGGGTGCGGGCCCACCGATCGGGCAGGAACGATATCCTCGTTGGTGAGCGGAAGGTATCGGGGAACGCGTTTCGCCACCAGAAGACCAGATCCTACCATCACGGGACCCTGCTCATTTCGGCCGATCTCGACCGCCTCACGCGCTACCTCAACCCGGAGCACACTGCGATCACCCGCAGCAGCGGTATCGAGTCCGTGCGCTCGCGGGTGGCCAACCTGGGCGACCTCGCTCCCGGCCTCGACTGGCCTGCCTGCGTTGCCGCGCTCTGCGCGAGCGCCGAACGCGCCTACGGAGTACCCGCGGAGCTCGAATCAATTGACGAGAACGCGATGGCAGCGCATCATGCGGTGGCGCGGCGGCGCACCGTGTACTCTGACTGGCGGTGGATCTATGGGCGCACCCCCGACTTCACCCGGATCCATCGGATCACCGGTGAGGACGTTGCGATCACCGTCCATCGGGGCGTCATCGTGGATGCCGTGCCGGCCGCGCCTGGTTTCGCATCTGCCGGTCTCGCGGGGGTTCGGTACCGTCCGGAAGATCTGAACGCGCGCGCCGACGAGCTGAGCGGTTTTGCCGCGCGTCTCTGCCGGGAGCTGGCCGGGCAGCTTGCCGCCTGCAGCGGCGTCCCCATTACCGAGGAGGAGATCGAATGAGCATTCACATCGAGGCCAAACCGGGCGATATCGCCGAGACCGTTCTGCTGCCCGGAGACCCCCTGCGCGCGAAGTTTGTCGCGGAGACCTTCCTGAACGACGCGGTCTGCTACAACCAGGTCCGCGGTATGCTTGGCTACACCGGAACGTGGCAGGGGAAGCGCGTGTCGGTGCAGGGAACCGGCATGGGCATCCCGTCGCACCTCATCTACGTGCACGAGCTGCTGGCTGACTACGGGGTCAAGCGTGTCATCCGCGTTGGCTCGTGCGGGTCGCTGCAGCCCGACATCAACCTCAACGATATCGTGATTGCAATGTCGGCCTCCACCGATTCCAACGTGAACCATCTGCGATTTGGCGGCGCGGACTTCGCTCCCTGTGCGGACTACGCCCTCTTCGCGAGGGCGTGTGCCGTGGCCAACGAGCAGGGAATCGCGTTCCGCGCGGGTAACATCCTCTCAACCGACGTCTTCTACGGCGATGACCCCGACGGCTGGAAGCTCTGGGCGACGTTCGGCGTGCTCGCCGTGGAGATGGAGACCAACGGACTCTACACCGAGGCGGCGCGCGCGGGTGCGCAGGCGCTCTCCATTCTCACCGTGAGCGACAGCCTGGTGACCCACGCGACGCTCACCGCCCAGGAGCGGGAGCGCAGCTTTCGCTCCATGATGGAGATCGCGCTCGCGCTCGCCCGATAGGCGGCGTCCAGTAAACGGTACCTCTGATCGCCTCCCATGGGTAGTTTTTGCCGGACTGGAAAAAAAGCAGTACCTTTGGGTCCATAGCAGGGAGGAGTGCATGAACTATCGTCGTCTCGGGGCATCGGGTCTCAAAGTCAGTGAGCTTTCGCTTGGGTCGTGGGTGACCTTCAACAAACAGCTGGAAGTAGACACTGCCAAACAGTGCATGTACGCCGCGTACGATGCCGGGGTCAACTTTTTTGACAACGCGGAGGGGTACGAGCGCGGCAATTCCGAGGTGGTGATGGGCAAGGTGCTCGCCTCTTCCGGCTGGCGGCGCGACAGCTATATCGTGTCGAGCAAGGTCTTCTTCGGAAGCACGGCGGAGCGCAAACCCAACCAGATTGGTCTGAGCCGCAAGCATGTGATCGAGGCGTGTCACCAGGCGCTCGAACGGCTCCAGGTGGATTACCTCGACCTTTATTTCTGCCATCGCCCGGACCCGGAGACGCCAATCGAAGAGACCGTCCGGGCAATGAGTGACCTCATCACGCAGGGGAAGGTGCTCTACTGGGGGACCTCGGAGTGGTCGGCCCAGGAGATCATGCAGGCCTATTCGGTGGCGCGGCAGTACAATCTGGTGCCGCCGACCATGGAGCAGCCGCAGTACAA
>SLTF01000363.1 GCA_007130025.1 Spirochaetales bacterium
TGGTCCGGTATCAACGTCGTCAAGGGAGACATGACATTCAGAGGCAATACTGGAGGATCAGGGGTTTTGATTGTCGAGGGTGATCTGACAACGGCCGGAACCCCGAACTGGACCGGAATTATCATCGTTCTGGGTGGCGATCTCACGATTGCTGGCGGTGGGACAGGTGGCCAGCAGGAGGGTAGCGCGGTATTCGTGGCCAATATGGACATGAATGCCGCCACACCGTCGTTCGGCAACACCAGTTTTTCTACTGCGGGTGGTGGAAATGCTGCGTTCAACTATAACGCAGACACCTTGCGTGAGGCGTGTCAGCTTCTGCCGCAGCAGGCTCGGGATTTGTGGGACTGCGCCGGAATCGGGGATGGCGGTGG
Source organism: Spirochaetales bacterium (assembly GCA_007130025.1). Classification (GTDB taxonomy): domain Bacteria; phylum Spirochaetota; class Spirochaetia; order DSM-27196; family PWMO01; genus PWMO01. Next base: position 375 of record SLTF01000363.1, read on the forward strand.
TGGTGGTGGTTCTGTTGTTGAACCTTTTGCACCGCAGACGGGGATCATTTCCGGCAGTTGGATCGACTTCCAAATAAACTAGGGTGACCAACATGTCCAATCATCGCGTCGTGCACCCGCGCAACGGGTTCGTCCTCCTGGAGGCCTTGATTGCGCTGCTGATTCTGGCAGTTGGTCTGCTCGCCCTGGGACAGTTCCAAGGCCGCCTCATGCAGGCCAGCGGTGAAAGCAAGATGGTGAGCGAGGCGATTCATTTCGCGCAGCGTGAGATCGACCGTCTCCGATCTCTAGAGTGGGCTGATCTCATTAGTAGCGCGAATCCGGTCGAGAGAGAAGGAACAAACGCCAATTTTCTCGTTGAATGGGATGTGACGACTGACCCGAATGGTATCAAGATCATAGAAGTCCGAGTCCTTCTTGACGACGATAGTGATCGCCTCGTCACTGCGATGAATACCTGGATAGCCGAGGGTTCGGATGTGGTGCTCGCGTTCGAGCAGACTGGGGGCGATCTCGTCTTATTTGATGAGGACAATCCTCTTGAATGGGTTGACGAGAAGCCTGAGCCACGCAGTGTCGATGATTTGGTCATTGGGGATATCGATCGCGACGGAAAGACCTTTATCGCGGTTGCACAGCCCGGGGATTCCGGGACGGCTCTATTGATTGAAGGTAGTACTAGCAGCGGCACAGGCAACGGATTCGCCCGTATTGGTGGAAACGTTTTTGTCGCTTCGCCTGCGGACTTTGATCCCACCAACTATCAGGTTTCGATCACGGGCGCGGGGGTCTGCACAGCGTTCCCATCGACTCTTCCAGACGATTTGGACCAGACAAGGATTGTGGGTAGCAACTATCGTTTGATGGGCTACTCCTGCTATGTCCCTGCGGGCTGGCAGGGGTTTATCCGCCTTCGCGCCACAGACCCGGACGGTATCTGTGTCGGTTCCTTTGGTACAGTTGATGCAGACAGCCGGATTGTTGACGGCCCCTTGCCGGAGGGTGCATTCGGCCAGATCGATCGCACCTATTTGGGGTTCGACGAGGATGGTCTGATCGGCGGGGCGGGTATCGCAGGAAGTCCGTTGCCGGGTGGCGCCGAAATCGGGTCGGTGTGTCTTTTGGGCACGAGTTGTGACGGAGAGGACAGAAGCAGTCTAGCGCCCAATCTCGCGCGCAATCTAGTGCCTGGAGGACATCATTTTCTAGTTACGTCGTTTAGCGGTAGCGATCCGCTAGCTACCCAATGCCGAGATGCAATGATAGCGCTCGCGGAAACGGATTACGTTCTTTCCACCAATAACCGCTCGAACCCCTTCTGGGACAACCCTTCAAATTTTGTGTGCTTGGCCGGCGAGTGCGCAGCTGCGACGGGAACGGCGACCCGGTTCAGAACCCGGTTCGGTGGGTTCTTCACAAATCCTGACTCACTGAACGTGAATCCGGAAATACTGGGTCTTCTCGGAGGATTTTCTTGCCAACCCTTCGGTCCTTTCGGGACAGATGCCGGTACGTACTGGTGCGCTGTGAATAAGGTAGCGTCCGGCGAACTCACTCCCACGTATGTCGACCGGGCGTTTGACGCTGATCCGGATTCGACGCTCAGCGAACCAAGCACTCCGGTGCGGAGCAAGTACTACTACTCGACAGACCCCATCAATCTCGCCGGGATTACCTCGTCGCCTCTGGATATTGAAAAGCGGGTTCATTTCACCAACATGAATTTCCGGATTCGGACAGGGAGTTCGGTCGGCGAAAATGGAAATGGCGGCGGTAACGGTACAGGTGAATGCTCGATTTCGATAAGTGGTACCAGCAAGACAACAGGTACTGGGGGAAATCGAAGACCGGTACCTGTCAGCTACAGTACCGATGGCGGTAATCCGGTTGCCTGCGCGACAAGAAATAATGGTTCAAATGGGTTTTATGACTGTGGGCCCTTTGTTTCCGCGCCCAATACGCCCTTCTCGGTCACGCATGATGGTGACGTACAGTCCAGAAATACGGGGTCGTGTGCGTTGGGAGGGGAGACTAGCTTTGTGATTGATTTCAGATAAATTGACGGTTTAGCGAGGGGCTTAGATCCAGGTAGACATCACCTTTCCCTACGTCGTTGACGCCAGAGCTTTGAGTGCAACTTTCGCGGTGGCAACGCGTCGTCTACTGATGGGGACCGGTGCTTGCCCATCCTTGAACAGCAGACGATGCGTTCCGTCTTCCCCGTGTTCGATCCCGGCGACTGCATCAATGATGGCAAGGCAGGAGCGATGCACTCTGACGAGGTGTGGTTTCAATGTGACTTCAAGATCATTGAGGGAGGCGTCCACAAACCCCTCCCATCTCTCCGACCTTGCCACCACATATCCATCCTCGGCCACAAAACAATCAATTTCATCCAAAGGCACCAACCGCTCCTTCCGTCCCACGGTCAACCGAATGAGCGGTGCAGCCCTTCGCTCGCCGGAATGGAGTGCAATGACTTTCTCCAGGGCCTTCCCCAATCTGTCCTTTCGGACCGGCTTCAGCACGTAATCGGCGACGCCGGCATCGAAGGCCGCCACCGCGTGTTCGGCGTGCGCGGTGACCAGCACGACCGGGACCCCTGCATTTCCCATCTCCATCCTTTGCGCCAGAGTGAGTCCGTTACCGCCGGGCATTTCCACGTCCAGCAAAATCGCGTCCGGCTGAACTTCAGCCAGAGCGCGTTCCGCGCTGGATCTGTCCGCCGCTTCCGCGCACACCTCGTGTCCCAGTTCCTCCACCAAGGTTCTGAGGCGCGTGCGGGCGAGCGGTTCGTCGTCGACGATCAGGAGGCGCAGCTTCATGGCATCAGGCTGGGTCGAGGGTTGTTCTGGGGCAGTGTGAGGCGAACCTGGTGGATGCCGTCACGGCGCTCGGTCTCGAAGCGGGCGTGTTCGCCGAAGCAGTGATGCAAGCGGGCGCGGGCTTCGTCGCTGCCGGTGTGTGTTCCGCGTCCGTCACGCCCGCCGAGCGTGTTGGTGATCTCGATGAAAATATGCTCGCCGGCTCGTGTGGCGCGAACCGAGACTCGACCGCCCTCGTGCGACGGTGCGATGCCGTGCTGGATCGCATTCTCGACCAGTGGCTGCAGGAGCAGCGAAGGCACTTGTACGTCGAGCTGCTCAGCCGGCGGCACGTCCCATTCCACCGCGAGGCGCTCGGCGAACCGGGTCTGCTCGATGTCCAGGTAGGCGCGGACGAGTTCGAGTTCCTCGGCGAGGCTGTGGGTGGCGCCAGTCGCGAAGGTCGCTCGGAACAGGTCGGCGAGGTCCAGGGTGACCTGCTCGGCCTTCTCCGGGTCGCTCCTGCAAAGGCCGGCGATGCTGTTCATGCTGTTGAACAGGAAATGTGGCCGGACGCGCGCGCGGAGCGCTTGCTCGCGCGCTTGCGCGACCAGACGTGTTTCAAGCTGCCAGGCCGCGATCAGGTAGAAGTAGCGCATGGCGATCACGCTGAGCAGTGCGGCGATCCCGATTACGCGCAGCCGATCCTCGCTGGCCGCGAA
>SLTF01000384.1 GCA_007130025.1 Spirochaetales bacterium
AATGCCGGCCGCTCGTGCGAGCTCCTCTACCGTGGTTTTTCGCACACCGCGTGAGCCGATGATGGCCCGACCTGCCGTGTGGAGGGCTACGCGAATTCGCGCTTCCTCGTCGTCGTTGAATCGTCTTGGCATTCGCTTCTCCTTGAAACCGACTATATGACTGAAAACGGAAAATAGTCAATATAAAATCGAGCGAAACCTGAAGAATTCTGCGGAACCCTGTGGAATCCTGCGAAGACGATCTCTCATCGGTTTTTCTTCATCCGCTTCTGCTCCTTGCTGATCGCCTTCCACTGGGCGTCGCGAGCCGCGCGTGCCCGGTCGTTCTGCCGGGTCTCCAGCCATTCGGTTTCTCGTCGCAGCTCCAGGAAACGGTCGAACCGTCCTGGATCGATGAACCCTTCAAACAGCGCCTGTTGCACCGCGCACCCCGGCTCACCGGCGTGGCGGCAGTCGCGAAACCGGCACTGGTCCGCGTACTCGGCGATGTCAGGGAAGGTGTCGTCCACCGCGCTCTCATCGGACCAGAGCTGCAGCTCGCGCAGTCCCGGTATATCGATGATGCGGCGTCCGCACTCCATCTCGTGAAGCCTCCGGCGGGTCGTGGTATGGCGCCCGCGGCCGTCGGTCCGGAGGTCTCCGACGCGCTCCACGGAATTGCTGAGGAAGGCGTTGAGCAGCGATGACTTTCCCACCCCGGATGCGCCCATGAGGCACGCGGTCTGCCCCGGCTTCCAGGCAGCGCGAAGGTCGGGCAGGCCCGCTCCCGTGTGCGCGCTCACCACGTGAACGGGCGCTCCAGGCGCGGTGTACGCTGCACGCTTCACCGTGCGCGCGACCTGTTCGGCCGTGGCGCAGTCGCACTTGTTCAGCACCACAACGGCGGGCACCTCTCCTGCGCGAACCGTGGTGAGCAGGCGTGCGAGTAAACCCTCGGTGAACGATCGCCCGCCGTCGAGACCGAGTACCAGCAGCGCCACATCGACGTTGGCGGCAATCACCTGTTGAACCGTGGCGTCGCCGGGGCGAAGGCGGGCGATGACGCCGTACCGAGGCTGCACCTGGTGAATCTGCGCTTCGCCGGAGATGCTTTCGTCCCACTCGCACAGGACCGTGTCGCCAACCACCGGAAAGTCGGACTGGTCGACCGCGCGATAGACGAAGGCGCCGGCAACCCGAGCGTGGCGCGTCGCTCCGTTGGCAAGGCGTAGTTCGTAGAGCTGGTGATCGTGGGAGACCACCAGCGCGGTGTGCCACTGGTGCGCGTTCATGACTCCACCCCCGCGGCAGTGCGTCCGCGAGTGATTGCCTCAACCGGGAAGGGGAGCGTGGACAGCGGGCGCAGTGCGAGCGCCAGCAGCGCGCCCTCGTCATCGTCTCCGGCAATACGGTTGCTCTTCATCACTCCGCATTGGGTGCACCGATGAATCAGGCTCCATTCGCCTGACTGCGAGGTGAACACTGCGACAGCATGCATTGTTCCCCCGCACGACGCTCGGCGATCGCCGGGGCGGATGTCGACGTGGCAGCTGGCCAGGCAGAACGGGCAGTGGTTGCGGTGTACGGTTCCCTGTTCCGTCGGGGCTACGGCGCGGCCGCAGCTCACGCAGACGAAACCCTCACTTGGGGTATGGAAATGGTTGATATGTCTGGACATGGTTGTCCCACCTGCTTGATAGTCTCTCGCGGGCGAGTCTGATGTCCTGTTCGTTGAGCGTTGGAAATGCGAGGAAGCTCTGCGGGATCCGCAGATCAGGCGGGACCGATCAGGTCCAATCTAACGGGCGGAATCCCGGAACAGGAGCATCATGGATACGGAAACGGTCATCAAACACCTCACTGTTCAATAGGATACGATGGGTATACCGCATTCGCCGCGGTTTGGCAAGCGGGTGCGGGCGTGAATCTGTGCCCCCCTGTGTGGCGCAAACTGTGCCGGTTCCAACCCCGGGTGCAGCCGTATACTATGGTGCACGCACAACCGGTGTGCGGGGAGGTCGACTATGGACACAAGACGCACTCCACTCTACGAACAGGTGGCCGACCGTGTGGAGGAGATGGTGGTACAGGGGGTGTATGAGCCGGGTGAACGGCTGCCCTCCATTCGAGAACTGCACGCGCTGTTCTCCGTCAGCGTGAACACGGCGCGAGAGGCGTATCAACTGCTCGAATCCCGCGGAGTCGTTGAACCGCGGAACCACTCCGGGCACTACGTTCTCCAGGGGCCGCCGCTCTGTACCGACTGCGACATGGACTTTCCTGATCTGCCGGCGGCGCTTCCGCGCGATGTCGCTCCCGACTCGCTGACGCGACAGGTGCTCGCCGAAGGGGCCCAACCGGGTTGGGTGAATCTGACCACCGCGGAGCCGGCCGCGCGCCTGCTCCCAACGAAGCGGTTGGGAGACCTGACGGCGCGGGCTGTCCGCCGCGACCCAGCCGCCGCCATGCGCTACTCGCTTCCTCCCGGCTCCGAGCCATTGCGTCAGGAGATCGCGAAGCGCGTCTTCCGCGGCGGCGTTGCCGTTTCTCCAGAACAGGTGCTCGTGACCGCCGGCTGCCAGGAGGCGGTGTTTCTCGCCCTGATGACGGTCTGCAAGCCGGGGGATTCGGTTGTCATTGAGTCGCCGGGGTTTTTTCTCTTTTATCAGCTGTTGGAGCGCCTCGGGCTTCGCGCCGTGGAAGTGCCGAGTAGACCGGTTACCGGAGTCGACCCCGATGAACTCGAGTTCGTTCTCCGTCGGGCGACTACTGCGGGGGGAGAACACAAGCCAGTTCGCGCGGCCGTTCTCATTCCCAACTTCTCAAACCCGGTGGGTGCGCTGATGCCCGACGAGAACAAGCAGCGTATCGCAGCGATGCTCGATCGGTACGGCGTCTATCTGATCGAAGATGACATGTACGGCGAGATGGCGTGGAACGTGGAGCGCCCCCGATCGATGACCTCGTGGGCAAACCCGGAGCGAACCCTCCTCTGCGCTTCGTTCAGCAAGACAATCGCACCAGGCTACCGTATCGGGTACCTCGTCTCGGGGAAGGAACTGTTCCAACGTGCCGTGCACAGCAAGCTGGTGACGTCAGCCGCGGTCTCGGGGCCTGCAGCACTCGGGATTACCGCCTTTGTTGCCGGTGGAGGATACGACCGGTGGCTCCGCACCGCCCGCAGCCACTACCGGGAAACGGTAACAAAGATGCGCCAGGTAATTCATGAGAGTTTTCCCGAGGGGACCCGGTCATCGCGTCCCGCCGGCGGTCTCGTGCTCTGGGTCGTACTGCCGCAAGGCTTCGACGTGATCGACCTCTACAATCGCGCCCGTGAGGAACGCATTGCGTTCGCGCCCGGGCCCATCTTTTCGCTGGGTGACTGCTACCGGAACTGCCTTCGTCTGAATGCGGCAAACTGGAGCGCAGAAATCGAGCGGGCGGTTCAGCGGATCGGAGAGCTTGCGGGTGAGCTGAGCCAGGCGAGACGCGCTCGATCGCGAAACCGGCGTGCAGTCAGTGCGTAAGCGCACCGAGACACGGACCCATGACGACGACGTTGAGTGTCAGAGCGGTTCCTTCGGGATCCGCTTGACCAACCGGCCGCGATCGGGCGATGAATGCGGGCGATGATATTCAACAAACCAGCCGCCGTGGTGTTCGATTTCGATGGCACGCTCGCCGATACCACCGGGCTCATCGTCGCCTGTTACCAGTCAACCTACCAGTATCTGGCCATTGTGGCGCCACCCCCGGAGCGGATCGCAGCGACTATCGGCCTGAGTCTGGAGGCTGCGTTCGCCCTTTTGACTGACATGAGCGAACAGGACGCAGCTGCTGCGGCGCGCTGCTATCGCACGCTGTTCATGGAACGGGAGATCAACGGCAGCGTAT
>SLTF01000157.1 GCA_007130025.1 Spirochaetales bacterium
ATCAAACGGGTTCAGCAGAACATGGGCATCACCGCGCTCTACGTGACCCACGATCAGTCGGAGGCGCTCAGCCTCTCTGACAAGATCGTGATCATGAACCACGGGAAGATCGCTCAGGCCGGTGCCCCGGAGGACGTCTACAACAACCCCAACTCACCCTTCGTCTCGGACTTCATTGGCAACGCAAACTTCCTCGATGCGGTGGTGACGTCGGTGACTGCGGAAGAGGTGACGGTGGACCTCTCCGGCGCCCCCCTTTCCATCCCGGTGGAGCGGTGCGAAGGTGAGCTCGCGGTGGGCGACGCGGTCCGGGTCTCGGCGAAGCCCGAGGCAATCGCGGTCAACACCGAGAAGTCGGACTACGCTGCCGTTGTGGACGTGAGTTCCTTCGTGGGACCAATTACCGAGTACAAGTTGAAGTTTGGCGAGGAGAAGATCATCACGGCAATCCAGTCCAACCAGGATGGGCTCGCCAGGGTCTACCACGCCGGTGCCGAGGTCTTCCTCCACCTGAAACCGCAAAGCCTCCGAATCTACCGCGCGTAGCGCGCACTCCAGTCGGCCATCTGGGCGAGGATGGGCAGCAGTGCCTGTCCTCGCTCGGTGAGCCGGTATTCGGTGTGCGGTGGCGTAGTTGAGATCACCCGCTTGGACACGATCAGCATCTCTTCGAGCTTTGCCAGCCGTTGCGAGAGGGTACGAGGATTGACGCCGCCGGCCTGCTCCTGAATGCGGCAGAACCGCTGTGGCCCGTGTTCCAGCGACTGGACGATGAACGGATTCCACTTGTCTCCAAGTACCGCCATTGCCGCCGCCATGCATCGATGCGAATTTTCTTGACCTTTCATCTCATACTCACTATCTATAGTATAGCACTATACCGAGTAAAGTACAGGAGTCTTTTGATGAACGTTATCAAGATCATTGTTGGTTCAACCCGTCCGCAGCGATTTGGGATTCAGGTGGGCAAGTGGGTAGCAGGGATCGCCGAAGAGGTCGCCGCGACGTCCGGCGGATCGGTCACGTTTGAACTGGTCGATCTGGCCGAGGTAAACCTTCCGTTGCTGGACGAGCCGTTTCCCGCCGGTATGAACAAGTACCAGAACGAACACACCAAAAAATGGTCTGCGACGGTAGCCGGCGGCGACGGCTTCGTGATGATCACGCCCGAGTACAATCACTCGACCAGCGCCGCACTGAAGAACGCGCTTGATTTTCTGTTCCTGGAGTGGAACTACAAGCCGGTGGGTTTTGTCTCCTACGGAAGCGGGGCGGGCGGCTCGCGGGCGGTTGAGCACCTTCGGGGCATCGTTGGTGAGCTGAAGATGTACGATCTGCGCGAGTCGGTGATGGTACCCAACTACTGGGGACAACTCGGCCCGGACGGCAGCTTCAAGCCCATGGATGAACAGACAGCCGGACTCAAGGCGATGTTCGCGCAGCTGATCTACTGGACCGACGCGATGAAGCCCGCCCGCGAGAAACTCGCCGCGAAGTAGACTCAGGGCCGTGAATCCGGCGGAAGACGCGACCGTTTACGCCCGGTTACGCTTCCGTCGAGACCGTCACAGCCGCTGCGCCGGGAGACTCCGGTGCGTCGGCGGGCGGTACCGTCTTCTCTATCCCCGTCGCTCCGGTTTTCCCCACCTTGCCGGCCTTGGCCGGTTTGCCGCTCTTCGCCTTCACGCTCTTGCCCGCCGCGCTGCCCTTTTCCCGCTGCTTGCGCGCCTTCTTCGCGTCCTTGAACTTCGCTTCGAGTTCGCGGAACGTCGCCTTGCGCGTCTCAATCTTCATTTCCAGCTTCTCGTAGAGTGCGGCGATCTCGGCGGCGATCCGCTCGTACCTGGTGATCGCTCGCGAAACCGCGGTCACCTCGCTTCCTTCACCGGCGTGCTTCTGCGCCCACTTCCGTGCTTCAGACAGCAGTTCCGCCTTCGATTTGGACATGGTGTACTCCTCCAGCGTGGAGAATGGCATGGGATTGTTAGAAATTGATGAGGATCGGTGCCGAGTAGCGCGCTACCCCAGCAACAACCGCCCGCCGTCGGTATCCCGCAGTCGCTCCACGATTGTTGACCGCTTGATCCACTCCTCGGGAATACCCTCTTCACCGCCCACGCCGTAGAGCGCCCCGGCAATCGCCCCGAGCATCACGGCCCGCCCGCAGTTGTCGCCGCTGGCCATGATATTCACACGGTTGGCCTCGCGGAAGCTCCCGGTGTGCAGAAGAATGTGGATCACCAGGGGGACCGCCATGTCCACGTGGCACGCGGCCCCGAAGTGTTTGGTGGCGCCACGAACGTCGAGCGCCTCGTATGCGAGCGCCTCGCCGATCAGCTCCTGGCCATGCGCGTGCAGACGATGTCGATGGCGCTCGACGAGGCGCCGCAGCGTCTCCCGTGCGGCTCCCGGTTCGGGGCGCCCCGATTCGTAGAGGTCCCGCATCAGATGGGCAAGGAAGCGCGAACAGGCGACCGCGTCGTCGTTGTCGTTGGTGATGCGCACCGCCTGCTCCACGATGTGGTCGAGCTCGTCGCCCGAGGCGAAGTGGGCGAGCACCGCGGATCGGCTGAGGGCCGGCATCTGATCGTCGTCGGGGCCGATGCCGCCGACCTCGGCGCTGACCAGGTCGATGATGCGATCGACCTCCGCAAGCTGCTCCGATTTCCACTGCTGCAGCTTCAGCGGGGTGCGCACCGTCTCTTTCAGACCGTCCCGGTCGAACTCGAAATAATAGCGCGAGATGTAGTGTGCCGCCGATTTCCGCCGCTTCTCGTCGAGCGACGTTTCGGTCTCAAGCACGCGCTGTTCGATCTCCTTGCCGAGTCGCGTCATGTTGAAGATAGTCTCGCGCATCGGTCCGTCTGCGTACCCCACGTAGGTTCCGCCGACGCCGAAGTGCTCACCAAATGCGCGCACGTACGCGCCCTGATCGAAGCCCTCTTCACCAAGGGCGCGAAGCAGAATGTAGAGGTATTCGCCGTAGTTGGAACTCTCGCCCGCCCGGCGGTGCGGATGCGCAAAAAAGGCGGGAACGCCCTGGTAGTTGGCCTCGTCCGGCTCCAGAAACTCCGCGGTGTCTCCGGCCGCCTTCACGATCTGGGCGATCTTGCCCTGCGAGTAGATCCAGTGCAGCCCCATCCCCGACGCGTCGGCAACGGCAGTGCCGAGGATCGCCGATCGAACCATGTCTGTGCTGCGTAGTCCATTCATGGTTAGAATATATAGCTGCTATTGCATAGAGTCCATCGCCATGAAGCGGTTGGGCCTGGGCGACGCTGGACGGGGTGCACCGCATGCAGTAGACTGCCGGGAATCTTTCCACAAGGACTGCATCGGTGAATCCACAGATTCTGGGTCAGCTGGCCGCGCTTGGTACGGCGACCTGCTGGACCGTTACCAGCCTTTCGTTTGAAGCCGCGGGCAAGCGGGTGGGGTCACTGCAGGTGAACCTCATCCGGCTGGTCATCGCCTTCCTGATTTTTTCCGCATTGTTAACGATACGCAGCGGTCGGCCGCTTCCGCTCGATGCGGGTTCCCACGTCTGGATCTGGCTCTCATTATCCGGGCTGATTGGTTTTGTGATGGGAGATCTCTTTCTGTTCCAGGCCTTCGTGGACGTTGGCGCCCGCACCGCGATGCTGGTCTACTCGTCGGTTCCCCCGATGACCGCCCTCATCGGGTGGATCGTGCTCGGCGAGCGGCTCACTCCGCTGCAGTTTGTGGCGATGGGAGCAACCGTCGGCGGGATCGTACTCGTGACAACCGCAGCGCACGCGGCTCCTCCACGGTCCGCTGCGCCCGCGCAGGAGCCACCCAGCGAACCGCCGTTGCCGGTACGGCCGCATCGGCTGCGCG
>SLTF01000268.1 GCA_007130025.1 Spirochaetales bacterium
CAGCTCCATCGTGGTTACTCCCGCACCGGGGGTGTCCGAAGGGAGCGAAAGTGGTCCCCGTACCGGTGCAGAAACTCGAGCAGGAACTGCTGGATGCCACCAAAAAAGTTGCGTTCGAGCAGGGTGGTCTCGCGCCCGAGGTAGCGATAGTGCCACGGCTCAAAGATATAGCCGGTGATCTCCTCATAGCCCTGGGGGTAGGAAAGCGAGAAACCAAAGCGCCAGGCGTGTTGCCGTAACCAGACATCGTCGCGGGTACCGGTAAACTGGTGCCCAATTGGCGCGAAATCGACCGCGGTCCCGAGCTGGTGCTGAGACTGCCCCGCGCGTGCAGAGAATCGGTTTGCGGCGTCTTCTCCGTGGCGCGCAGAATAGTTGGCGAAGAGGGTCGCCTGGAAGTCGTAGGATCGAAACGCCGACTGCACGATCAGGTTGACGCCATCCGCTCGCGCGGCGTCCGCCATGGCCAGCAGTTCATCCACCATGATCCTCCGGACCGCCCGGTCGGCGGCCCCGTAGCGGATTCGCCCGGGGAACTCCGCCAATGATACCAGGTCATCGGGGTGCCGGTCGGCCGGAAGGGAATGCTGTTTGTCCACAAGCACCAGGATCTCGTGCGGCAGATCAAGCACGGGAAGTAACTGGTCCAGGAACCCAAAGGGGTCGTCCGATATGGCGGAACGCACCGCATCCGGTTGGGAGCCGGTCAGGGCGAGCAACTCGGCCCGGGTGAGCTGGAAACCGGGGTGGAGAGCCGGCGGGGTTTCCACCACCGTCGGCGGTTCCACCGTGGGCCGGGTGCATCCCGTGAGCCCCGCCGGTATCACGGCCAGGCCGACCGCGCCCGCCACGCCGGCAACCAGCCGAACGGCACGAGTCAGACGAAAAACGGCCGTCACAGCGGAGAACCCGGGACGGCCGGAGGGGGTATCACATCGCATGGGTCATTCTTAACGGGTTTGGAAGATGAGATCAATGACCTCGTCCATGGTGCGAACCGGGGAGAAGGTGATGCCCTTCTTGATATGGGCGGGGATATCGTCCAGATCTCCCTCGTTCTCCTGCGGAATGATCACGTGCCTCACCCCGTAGCGGCGCGCGGCGATGGTTTTTTCTTTCAGACCACCGATCGGCAGCACGCTTCCCACCAGCGAGAGCTCGCCGGTCATGGCGAGCCGGCCGCGGGTGCGCTTTCCGGTTGCCAGCGACAGCAGCGTGCTCGCCATGGTGATGCCGGCCGAGGGACCGTCCTTGGGGGTGGCGCCCGCGGGAATGTGCAGGTGGATGTGGTTCTTCTCAAAGTACTCCGCCGGAACCCCAAAGCGGCCGGCGACGTGGCGTACCCAGGTGTAGGCAATGCGTGCCGACTCCTGCATCACGTCACCCATCTGGCCGGTGATGTGAAACCCTTCCTTACCCGGGTTGGAAACCGCTTCGATCAGCAGGACGTCGCCTCCGTAGGGAGTCCACGCCAGGCCGAGTACGGTGCCGGCTACGGTGTTACGCCGCTCGAGGTTCTCCTTGAAGGGCGGTTTCCCCAGGAGCCGCTCGAGTTCGGCGGGGTCCACGGTGAAGGGCGGGGAGGCGGTCTCCTGCACTACCGTGCGCGCGAGCTTTCGGTGAATGCGGTCGAGCGCCTTCTCCATGTTGCGCACTCCGGCCTCGCGGGCGTATCCGTTGGCAACAGCCATGAGGCACGCCTTGGTGTACTTCACGTCGCGCTTGCCGAGCCCCGCCCGCTCCAGCGACTTGGGAACCAGGTAGCGCCGCGCGATGGCGATCTTCTCTTCGTCGATGTAGCCTGAGAGCCGGATGATCTCCATGCGGTCGCGAAGCGGGGCGGGGATCGATTCCAGGGTGTTTGCCGTCGCGATGAAGAAGATGTGGGAGATATCGAAGGGAAGGTCGAGGTAGTGGTCGCGGAACTCCACGTTCTGCTCGGGATCGAGCACTTCAAGCAGCGCCGAAGAAGGGTCTCCCTGATACGACGCGCCGAGCTTGTCGATCTCGTCGATCATGAAGACCGGATCCTTGCTCTTGACCACCTTCAGCCCCTGGATGATCTTGCCCGGCATGGCGCCGATGTAGGTGCGCCGGTGCCCCTTGATCTCCGCCTCGTCGCGCATACCCCCCACCGAGAACCGGAAGAACTCCTTTCCCAGCGACTTGGCGATGGAGCGTCCGATGGAGGTCTTCCCCACCCCCGGGGGGCCTACCAGGCAGACAATCGAGCCCTTCGCATCCCTCTTGAGTTTGCGTACCGAGAGAAACTCCAGGATTCGTTCCTTTACATCCTCGAGCCCGTAGTGGTCGGCGTTGAGGATCTTCTCGGCCTTGTGGATGTCGATGTCGGTTGGCTCGCGGTCGCGCCACGGCAGGCTGACCACGGTGTCGAGGTAGTTGCGCGTGACCTGAAACTCCGGCGAGCTCGGCTCCATCAGCGAAAACTTCTCGAGCTCGCGCTCGACCTGCTCCTTGACCTCGCCGGCGAGCTGCAACTCCTCGATTGCGTCGTGGAACCGCTGGTACTCCGAGCTCTTGGAGTCCACCGGCATCCCGAGCTCCTGCTTGATCGCCTTGAGTTCTTCTTTCAGAAAGTATTCCCGCTGGCTCTTTTCGATCTTCTCATTAATCTGAAGCTGGATCTTCTTCTGCAGGCGCAGAAGCTCCTGCTCACGCTTGATGTGAATCAGCACCTGCTCCATGCGGTCTTTCACGTCGAGCGTCTCCAGCAGTTTCTGCTGGCCGGCGCGGTCCACGTTCAGGATCGATGCGCAGAAGTCCGCGATCTTGCCGGGATGGTCGATGTTGACCATGTTGAGCCGCATCTCTTCGGAGAACAGCGGGTTGTTCTCCGAGATCTGCTTCATTTCGCCGATGAGCGATCGGGTGAGCGCCTTGATCTCGTCTTCGGTGGCCGATTCGTAGTTGTCGTCCAGGTACTCGGCGGCCACTACAATGGGATGGGTGCGATTCAGCGCCTTCTTGATCCGAAACCGCTTCAGGGTGGAGATGAAGATGTTCAGGCCACCGTCGGGCAGGTTGATCTTCTTCATGATCCGCGCCACGGTTCCAACCGGGAACAGATCCTCGGCGGCGGGATCGGTGGTGTCTTCCTCCTTCAGCAGCACCAGAGCGAGCATGCCGTCGGTTGAAAGCGCCTGCTCAACTACCGCGATGTCCTCGGCGGAGGTGATCATCAGCGGAGTGAAGATACCGGGGAAGATGGGTTTCCCCGAGAAGGGAACAACAAGTAGTTTGCCCGGCAGGGACTGATCTGCGGGAACGATCGCGTGTGGACTCGACATCGGTACACCTTGTGAAGTAGGGTTGGTTAGCTTAAGAATAGGTACGGGATCCACCAACCGTCAAGCGTGAACGCGCGATGAGCCGAAGCAGCACCACCGAAGTAGTCATTCTCCGAAACGGCCGCATCGGCGAGATCCATAAGAGCGTCTGGATGCTTTCTCCCGATCTGGGCCTCATCTCCGCCGTTGCGCACGGCGCCTACTCGCAGAAGGGCAAGCTGCGGGGGGTGACCAATCCGTTCAGTTTCGGCCGCTGTTACCTCTATACCGATCCGGTCAAACAGAGCGTGAAGATCACCGATCTGGCGGTGCACGACTTCTTCCCCGGCCTTCGCGAAAATGTCGCCAAGTTTTACACGGCCTCGCTCTGGGCGGAGCTGGTGCTGCGCACCTTTGGTGGCGGCGGCGAGAGCGGCACCCTGTTTTCGCTGCTGATTGAATCGCTGCGCGCTCTGGACGCGGCGACGGGTTTTGAACCGGTCACCGTACAGTTTCTCTGGCGCTACCTCGCGGTGAGCGGACTGCAGCCGGATCTGGACGAGTGCACGGTGTGCGGGGCCCCGCTGTCGCGCGCGCGCGCATGGGACGCGTCTCACGGCGGGTTTCTCTGCGAATCGTGCGCACAGACCGGCGATCGCGACAGGCTGAACCCAGGGGCCGCCGCCTACCTGCGGCACAGTGGCGCCCTTTCGCTCTCATCGTCGCTGGACATCCGACTCGACGCCGCTTCCATGACCAACGCAAAGCGGGTGCTCTACCGTATCGTGCAGGACGTAGCAGAGACCCCGTTGAATTCTCTGCGCATCGGTGGAGGGATCCTGTGACGCGCGGGAGCAAATCCACAGGGGGCGGTCTGGCCCTCTGCACACCATCTGTGTTACCGTCGTGAGCGTGGAGAACCGATGCGCGCAGTAGACCTGATTGCCAAAAAACGGGACGGTGGCTCGCTGAACCAGCGCGAAATTGCGTTTCTGGTTGACGGCTATGTCGCCGGAGAGATCCCCGAGTATCAGATTTCGTCCTGGCTGATGGCGGTTTTTTTCCGCGGAATGAGCGGGGAGGAGACCGGATTCCTCACCGACGCAATGATCCGTTCCGGTACCGTCTTTGATCTCAGTGGTATTCGCGGCCCCTTTGTGGATAAGCATTCCACCGGCGGAGTGGGGGACAAGGTATCGCTCATTCTGGCACCCATCGTCGCCGCCTGTGGCGTCTGCGTTCCGATGATGAGCGGCCGCGCCCTGGGGCATACCGGCGGTACCCTGGACAAACTCGAGTCAATACCGGGGTTTTCCACGGCGCTGTCGGCAGAGCGCTTCCGCGCGCTGCTCACCGACGTCGGTTTTGCCATGACCGGGCAGAGCAAGGATGTGGTGCCGGCCGACCGGCTGCTCTACGCCCTGCGTGACGTTACCGCGACCGTTGAATCGATACCCCTGATTACCGCGAGCATCCTCTCCAAGAAGTTTGCCGAGGGAGCCGACGCTCTGGTCTTGGACGTCAAGTGTGGCCCCGGCGCCTTCATGAAAACCGAGGCGGATGCACGACGGCTCGCGGAGTCCCTGGTCAACACGGGAAGCGCCCTCGGGAAAAAGATCGTTGCCGTACTGACCCGAATGGAAGAGCCGCTGGGGCACATGGTGGGGAACTTCCTGGAAGTCGAAGAATCAATCGCCTGTCTGCGCGGTTCGATTGCTGGGAGGTCGCTGAGTCCGGATCCCCGGTCCGCCGATCTCATGGAGGTGACGCGGAGGCTCTCGGCGTGGATGCTGGTCCTCGCCGCCGCCGCCGAAACCGTCGAGGAAGCGACCGAGCGCGTGGACCGTGTGCTTGACGACGGAAGCGCCTGGCAGCGCTTTGCCCGCAGCGTCGAGGGGCAGGGCGGTTCAATGGATGAAGTTGGAACGCGCTACGGAACGTGGCGGGCTCCCGTTTCCAGAACGGTACCCGCGCCCAGCGCCGGAGTCATTCACGGGATCGATGCGTTTGCCGTCGGTATGGCGGGGGTCTATCTTGGGGTGGGGCGTAACACCGCCGCGGATCCGGTGCACCCCGACGTCGGAATTGACTTTCATTGCAAGCGCGGCAACTCCGTATCCGCCGGCGAGTCGCTCTGCACCATCTACGGTCACACTGCTGACGCGGTTGAGGCAGCGGTGGAGCGGATATCGAACGCATATACCATCAGCGATACGTCGTGGAGACCGCAACCCATTGTCATCGACGAGATATCAAACCTGGAATGAAGTGGAATAAACCCTCGGTAGATTCACAGCTGGTGCGCGAACTCGCTCAGCTGCACGGGCTCGATCTCCTGAGCGCCGCGGTCATGGTGCGTCGGGGAGTCGCGACGCCGCCGGACGCGCTCTATTTTCTGGAGGATGACCCGCAGTACCTGCACAGTCCCTTCCTCTTCGAGGAGATGGAAGACGCGGTCGATCGCATTCTTGCCGCACGCAGCGAGGGCGAGAAGGTGCTGGTCTTTGGAGACCGGGACGCCGACGGCATCACCAGCATCACCATCCTGGTGCAGACCCTGCGGGAACTGGGAATTGACGCGCAGTGGTCGCTTCCCATGGGCGATGAACCCTACGGCCTGACCATCGATGCCGTTGAGCGGTTTGCCGCCGATGACGGTACCCTCATCGTCGCGGTTGATTGCGGCATCACCAACGTGGCCGAAATCGCCCGCGCCGGGGAGCTCGGCGTTGACGTGATCGTGCTCGACCACCACAACACTCCCGAAACCCTTCCCGACGCGGTTGCCGTGGTGAACCCCAAAATGCCCGACACCGGCTATCCGTTTGCGGGCCTCTGCGGGTGTGCGCTCGCGGCCAAGCTGCGCTGGGCGCTGCAGCTCGCCGGCACCGAGCTCTACAAGCAGACCGTCTGTCTGCTGAACGTTCGACCGGGGAACGACTCCCTCATCATCGAAGCGGTGAAGCTCGAGAACCTGATGGAGGTCGACCGCATCAGCGAGACGGTGGTTCCGGGGCTGGTGGGGATCGAGGACACGCGGATCCCCGCATTCCTCCAGGGGCACGAAGTGATCGCCTACGATGCACCTTCACAGGAGCGCATGATCCGCCGCGCCTTTGGGAATCGGGTAGATGTTGCGCTGATCGATGCCGCCCCGGAGATCGGGAAGACCTTCCCGGTTGTTGAGGGAAAGAGTCTGCTCAAGATGCTTGACGGCTCGCGGCTTGCGCGCTACCGGACCCGCCGCCCCGAAGAAATCGACGTTTTCGTGACCCTTTTCGCCCTGTATATGCAGAAACGGCAACCGAGCCTGCAGAACGCGTATCAGGACGTTGCCGATCTGGTGGCTCTGGGAACCCTCGCCGACATGATGCCGCTTCAGAACGAAAACCGCATCCTCGTGAAGATGGGGCTCGCCAAAATGACGGCCAATCCCCGCCCGGGGCTTCGCGCCCTGCTCGACCGACAGAATCTCCTGGGAAAGTCGATCACCGCCCAGGACGTGGGGTTCCAGATCGCGCCGGTGGTGAACGCGTCGGGGCGCATGGGTGAGCCCGACAAAGCGGTACGCCTCTTTCTGTCCGATAACCCGACCGAGATCGCAACGCTCGCCGGCGAAGTGATCGCCCTGAATGAGCGGCGCAAAGAGATCGGCGAGCTCGCCTGGGCGCGCGTCATGCAGCCGGCCCGATTAAGCGCCGAGCAGCACGACGGCAAACTGATTGTAGTACAGGACGATGAGATCCACCGCGGGATTACGGGCATTCTTGCCGGACGGCTCTGCCGCCACTTTCGGGCTCCGGCCCTGGTCATGACCGCGGCCAACGGCAAGACCGTCGGGTCGGTTCGCAGTGCCCGCGGCTTTCTCGCCACCGAGTTTCTGAAGCAGTTTGAGGACATTCTGCACGAATGGGGCGGGCACGATCCCGCGGCCGGGTTTGCGCTCCCGTCCGCGCAGGTGCCCGACTTCCTGCGCCGTATCACAGCTTCCGTTTCCGCAATCCGCCTGGGCGACGAAGAAGAGAGCGTCTCCGTTGACGCGGAGATTCCCCACTCCTTCATGACCCCGGATCTCTTTCGCGTGGTTGACGTCTTTGCTCCATACGGGCAGGAGCACCCACCGCTGGTCTTCATGGTGCGAAACGCCAGGGTCGAGCGAATCGACTTCATGGGCAAGCAGGAACAGCACGTCCGGCTCACCGTGGCCACCGGCACCCACCGCTGGCCGGCGGTTTACTGGAACGCGGCCGAACGGGTGAACGTGGACTTCAAGATGGCGGACCTGGTTGACCTTCTTTTCCGGCTGGAGAAGAATTTCTACCAGGGTCGCGAAACGCCGCAGCTGAATCTGATTGATCTTCGTCGCAGCGGGGAGGTCGTTGAGTGACGCGCGCCCTGCCGACGCTGCTCCTTCTGGCGTTGTGCGGCGCCCCTTCGCTGGCGGCGCTTCAGCTGCACGCGCCCGCGCAGGTAGAGCGGGGCACCGCCTTCGTGGTGCACCTCGACACCGGCGAGGGCATCGACTCCCTGCAGACCGAGGTGGTCACCGAGGACGGTACCCGTATTGCCACCGCGGGCGGGTTCGTGGTTGAGGTAGCTGAGGCCCTTCCGGTATGGGTGTCGTTGGTGGGGGTTCCGTCGACGGTTGCCCCCGGAGAGTACGTGATCCGGGTGACCGTTGCCTGGGACGACGGGACCTTCATCCGGCTGCAGCAGCCGATCCGAATCGGCCCACGCATGTTTCCCTCCATGCGGATCGCGCTCAACCAGGCCCTGACCGATCTGCGCTCGGTTCCCGACCCGCGTCAGGTAGCCGAGGCGAGAACCATCATCGAGCTCGTCGCGCGCCACGACCCGCTCGCCCGGTTTGACACCGGCGTGTTCATGGTTCCGGTGGAGAACGCCCGTGTCTCGGCGGGGTTTGGTGATCGGCGGGTCTTTGCCTACGCCGACGGGGGAGAGGCTCAGTCGATTCACCTGGGAATCGATCTTGCCGCGCCAATCGGCACCCCGGTGGTTAGTTCCGGTTCCGGCCGCGTCGCGTTTGCCGGAGACCGAATCATTACCGGTAAGAGCGTGGTAATCGAGCACCTCCCGGGGCTGTTCGGCCTCTACTACCATCTCGACTCAATTGCGGTACAGGTAGGCCAGGTGGTGCAAGGGGGTGACCTGATTGGAACCGTGGGAATGACCGGACTGGCTACCGGCCCGCACCTCCACTGGGAGTTCCGCGTTGGAGGGACCCCGGTCGACCCCGAACCCTTCGTGAACGCCCCGGTTGTTGACAAAGAGGCGATCTTCCGTAGAATGGTGGAACAGTAAATCCGTATAACGGAAAGGGGGTGATGTTCATCGCCGTAATCAGACTCGATGACGGAGAACCGCTGGAAAAAGCGATCAAACGCTTCAAGCGAATGGTTGAGAAAGAGGGAATTATCCGCGAATGGAAGAAGCGGGAGTACTTCGAGAAGCCCTCGACAATCAAGAACCGGAAACGAAAATCCCTCGAACGCAAACTTCTGAAAAAGCAGCGCAAGCTGCAGTCGATGAAGAGCTACTGATTTTCGACGCATCGCGCTCACTGCACCCTGCAGTGGAACAGATCGTGAAACCGGAAACAGACCTCGATGCGCCGGCCGCCCCTCTGGTGTGGTGGCGTGTCGAGAAAACCAATCAAGAGGGGCCGGTGGTCGGCAAAGGCGTTTCGGTGCGTCTGGCCGGACCGCGCCCTGATTTCCTGGTACGCAGTCCCGACATCCCACAAAACTCCTCAGCCGGAACGGGTCATTCTCAGGGAACAAACCCGCAACTGCTGCTCGTGTTGGCTTCCGCATCGGAACCCGTACTCGTAAGCGTCAAGCAGATCGAGCAGCTCGGAGAGCTGCGCTCGCTGGAAGCCTCCCAGTACACGGCCGTGCTCAAGGGCGTGACCCGCGCGGCCATCGCCCCGGAAGCCGTGGCGATTCCGCTCGCGTACGAGCCGTGCTGCACCCGCATCGGCGTGCTTGGCCCCTTGGGGCCTGGCCCCGCTGGGCTTCGTCCCGTGAAGCGGGGTAGAGTCAGGGTCGGATCGCGGCTGCGGTTGACGGCAGCCTCCAACGTATACGCAACCGTTCGCGAAGTGCATGATCTTGCCCACGGCTCACAGCTGGTGGTGCTCTCCCGCAGCTTTCCCCTCTATCCCGGTACCGCACTGGTTGCTGATGATCCGGATTCGGGCGAACGGCCGGTATTGGATGATCGCGCGGAAACCGTTCTGGTGCTGGGTTGCTACCCGCCCGCAGATCCGGCGCGCAAGGGCGCGATCCGCGAGCTGGTTGGCAAGGCGGCGGGTAGGCCACCACGCCCGATGAACGCAGCCGAGCTCTACCTCGCCCTGGGGGTGAGCGCGGGACGTGACCAGGCGCCCCCGGTGCCGGATGCGGTTCGAGTTGCGGGGTGGTGGGTCTCTTCCTCGCTCCTTGAGCGCTGCGAGCAGGCGGTGATGCGGTGCTGTCGTCGGCCCGGGGGTGCGCGCGGCCGGGATCTGCGCGACGTACTGCGCCGCGAAGGCGTGGGACCGGCACTCGGCGATGCGCTGGTAGCGAACGCTCG
Source organism: Spirochaetales bacterium (assembly GCA_007130025.1). Classification (GTDB taxonomy): domain Bacteria; phylum Spirochaetota; class Spirochaetia; order DSM-27196; family PWMO01; genus PWMO01. The sequence goes on from SLTF01000268.1 coordinate 9,882, forward strand.
CGCGTGCCTGATCGAGCGTCACGGCTCGGTCTGGCTTCCGGTGGGAGCCGGGCCGGGGGAGTTCCTCTCGCTGCCCGCGCGCACGCTTCTGGCCCGACTCGAAGTCGCCGGAACCCAGGGCGTGGACGTCGCTGCCGAGCGCGCTCTTGTGACCGGCGGTGAACAACTGTCAGATCACGGGCTTGCGATACTGCTGGAGAACGGACGACTCTTTTCCGTTGCCGCGTACCAGGAACTCACGACGCGGACGATTACGGGGATCAAGGCCGCGCACGGTGAGCTTCATCAACGCGACCTTTCCGGCGTACTCGGCCTCTCGCGCAACTCAACCCGGGCGCTGGTTGGCAGGATGGTACAGGACGGCCTGATCGAGCGCGCCTCCGCGGTTCACGTGTGCATCCCGGCGGGTGAGGGGTCACCGTGACAACCTTTGGGTTCCACCTGCGCGGCGCCGCACTGCTCCTGGTTCTGGCCAACCTTGGGGTGTCCCTGCTGGTAAGCGGCTGCAGTGCCGCGCCGCCGCAGCTCGTTCGCGTGGAGGCGCGCCTCGAACACGTCCATGATCTTGACCGGGGCGTCTGGTATGAACAGGTCGTGCTCTTTGCGCTGGTGCGAGACGAAGACGGTTTTGCCGACATTGAACAGCTTTTTCTGCTGAACGATGAGCACCAGCTGTACTGGCGGTTGGACGGTGAAGAGTGGACTCACGAACGGCGCTCGGGAGAGGATTGGATCGGCATGGCCGGCCTGGTCATGGCGGAGGATGAGGGCTTTCCCCGCGGGCTCTACCGCGTGGTGGTTCTCGATGCCGCGGGTCAGCAGGATGAACAACGGGTATTGATTGACTCGCCGCGGCGAGACGAAATCTCCGCGCAGCTGCCGGTTATCGGCAATGCGGTGGTGGTTGTTCCCGCCGGGGGTGCGGTTCTCCGCGTTGTGTCCACCACCCGCGACGACGCGCCCCCAACCGACCGCACGCTTGCGGCCGGCGAGCACCGTATTGACGCCCTGATTCCCGCGGACGGCGTTGGTTTTCTGTTTGTTCGGCTGGACGACTATTCGGGAATTGTATCCGGCCCTTTACGCCGTTGATCCGTTGACTGCACGCCAAAGAGCGCGAGGCAGCGCGCCCACAGCGAGCGACCGTACCGTCGCGAAAGATCACGGGCGACCTCCTGCATCGGATAGTCCTGGCCGTAACGGTCTTTCAGCAGGTGCCACCGTTTGATGATCCACATGTAGAGGTCCGCCGGGGTGCGGCCGGGAAAACGGTTCATGATTCGTTCTGCGGAGATTGTGTCCACCACCGGTCGAAAGACATTCAGGTACCACGAGACCAGCGCCTTGTCGAAGGGGATCTCGGCGGTTATTCCCTGGTTGATGAAGTACTTGTGTCCGTTTATGTGGAGGAGCACTTCGTCGTATCGTCCGGTTGCGGTGAACTGCAGGTCGTAATCCGGGATCAGCGTATCAAACCGGGTCTGCTTGTAGAATCGACGCTTCTCGTATTCAACGACCGCCCGAGTGAGATCAGCACGCGTCATCCGGGGATCGAGCATGATTTCCGACGCGAGCGACGTGACCTCTGCATCAACTGCGCGGACCCCCTGCATCTTTGCCACCGATACCCGGTGGTTGCCGTCGCGGACGAAGTAGAGCCCCCCAATTTCGTAGAGTCGGACCGGAGGCAGAATGACGTCTTGCAGGTGGGCCTTATCGATGCTCATCCATCGCTTGCGCAAATGCTCCCTGCGAGGAAGAAAGCTCTTACTGAAGTCACGGTACCGGCCTTCGCTCCCAACAATCTGATCAATGTCGACGGTCTGCAACCCGCGGTACGTTTCACCAGTTGGGCGGACCGCCTCTTTGACCTCGCTCAACGACAGCAGCTGCTGTTCGTGTGGGGAGAGCAGGTTCATGATTCGATGCATCAACTCCCGAAAGCGCGCCTTGTTGAAATCCTCGCGCGCTTCGTTCTCAATAATGCTGCTCATAGGGGCTCCTCGATTTCGAGCAGGTAGTGGCTGAAGACATTGATTACGGTGGTCTCTTCCACCAGGGACACGCGTTCCGCGTTCAAATCGTACAGGTGGATGTGACCGTGCAGCAGGAAACGAGGTCGAAACCGCCGCATGAACCAGTGAAACGCCTTGAACCCGGTGTGACATCGGTCGGGTTTGTCGTGCACACCCAGCGGTGGTGCGTGCGTCACCAGTATGTCCACGAAGCGTCCGTGCATCAGGCGGTTCCAGATCAGCTTGGGCACCATCCGCCATATCTCTAGATACATCTGTAGATCCGTGAACTGGTTCTCTCCCTGATTGTATCGCAGACTTCCGCCGAGTCCTGCGATGAGTAGCCGTTTTGTTCGGATTACCCGTCGGTGCAGGTGGGTTGACCCAAACTGGTGTTGAAGATGGTCTACCGCGAGTTCTCCGACTGCAGGGGCGATGGAATTGCGTCGAAACCGGTGCATCTCTGAGGTGTTGTGGTTTCCAAACACGAAGAGCACCGGAATGTTGAAGCTGCTCGCCAGAAAACCGAGGTATTCCATCGGGAGATCGCCCGCGGCAATGATCAAATCGACATCGGGAAAGCGCTCGCGCACGTTGGACGCGTATACACGGGGATCAACCTGGTCGGAAACGCAGAGAATCTTCACCGTCTCGGGCGCTACAGGGTGATCTTTTGCAGAAGCTCCTGCAGCTTCTCCTTGTTCAGCAAATCGATAGGTCGGGACTCAACAAACTCCACCGCCGACCGCGAAAAAACTGCGCTGCAGACCAGCATCCCGCGATTGATGGTCTGTTTCTTCATTTCCTCATGGAGAACCCGTACGGTACCTTCGTCAACGGCTTCGGTTCCCCGCAGGAAGCGGATCACGGTGGGAAGGTTGCGCGTGTTTCGCCATTTGGACTGCGGCTCCACCGCAATGATCTCGCATCCGTTATCGATGGATGAAACATCCCGGACCGAGTAGCCCATCTCCACGGTCAGTTTGCGACAGATTCCTACGAACTCGTCGCTGGTACTGGTGAGATAGTCCTTGATGCGGTCGTCGTGGCGCATCTCCTGGAACTGGGTCAGTTTCTCCGCAACGTCCCGAAACCCCGGCTTCTTCTGGTAGATCTTCTCCCACTGCTCGATGGCCGGCTCGATCCGGCGCGTTTTCTCGTACGCGGTTGCCAGAAAGTAGCGTGCGTAGAGGGTCTCCGCCGCCGACTCGTCCTCGGCGTTCTTGACCGCTCGCTCGAGCTCGGAGGCCGCACGATCGTAGTCTCCCAGGGCGAGCAGGGACCCGCCTCGTTCGACCAGGGCGCGCATCTTGAGCTCGGGGTCTTTGGTTGCCTTCTCGAAGGCCGACATCGCGGCGGTATGGTCGCGAAACTCTTTCTGGATCTTGCCGATGTAGAACCACGCGCGGTAGTTTTCGGGGTCCAGGCGCACGGCGGTGTCGAGGTATCCCTTGGCCTCTGCGTACTGCTTGGCGCGAAAGAGCAGCGAACCGAGACCCGAATGCGCTTTCGAGTGTCGTCCGTCAAGGTCGACCGCCTTCTTGTAGAGAGCTGCAGCCTTGCTTGAGCGCTCCCGGTCCTCGAAGAGGCGCCCCGCCTGGTAGTAATAATCCGGGTTCCCGGGGTCTTTTTTGATCAAAAGCAGGTATTCTTTCAGAGCTTCTTCGGGTTGATTGAATTTGGTGAAAAGTTCCGCTATCTTTTGTCTGAAGGGCACTTCGCGTACAAACCCTTCAAACTGGCCGATCTGATTGACGGTTTTAAACTCCATCAGGGCCAGTTCCGCCTTATTCTCCCCGAGATACGCGAGTCCCAGCAGGTAGTGAGCATCAGCGTTCCGCGGTTCCTTGACCAGGATGGCTTTCGCGAGGCGGATGGCGTGGGTGTGCTTCCCCTGCTTCACAAGGTTGGCAATGGTTGCCACCTTCTTCGGCGCCACAATGGAACGGACGATGAAAAAGGTAATGAAACCGATACCCACACCGAGGATAATAATGAGGATGATTATGCCCATGTTCGGTCTACCGTTGGCGTACCGGTGTCTGTCATGACGATGAGAGCATACGGGGTTTCCCGAATCGTGTCAAATACGCGAATTTGCGTGATGGTGCTCGCGCTGGTGGTGGGCGCGCTTCTGGCCCCGACCCAGGCGCCCGCTCAGGCGGGGACATCACCACTTCTCCGTCGCGGTGAGGAGCTCTTCATGCAGAACCGGCCCGAAGAAGCCGCGCCCGTGCTCGAAGCGGCGCTCGAGGCGGAGCCCACCAACGAGCGGATCTTTCTCTACCTCGGTATCGTATACGAACAGCTTGGACGTCCCGACCGCGCCGCCGAGATCCTTCGGCGCGGGGCCGAGATCGGTGGACAATACCGAGGCGTGATCTTCTTCAATCTTGCCA
>SLTF01000300.1 GCA_007130025.1 Spirochaetales bacterium
TTCTACAGACGAGAACGTGGGGCATCCGGTGAATCTGGTGGTGGGGGAGATTGACCACGCGGGCTCGCTGCTGTCGTTGTCGAGCACGGATGGCGACCCGATCCCGGAAGGTCCCTATCAAATCCTTGCAACCGTGAGCCATGGTGGGGGCGTCGAGTCATTCGAATCTCCCATTCTCTCTGCCGCTTGCCAGGGTCTGGACGCGTCAATCGATGTTGACGTCGAAAGTGACGATGTCTTCCGGGTCATCGGCGCCCATAGGCTGGTGGGAGGGCCTGCCCATGCCCGACGGGATTTTCTCGAGACACTGCTTTCGTATCAGGGTTGGTCCTACACGATTGTCACTGACCGAGACGCCTTCGCCAGCGAATTGCGTCGGGGCGGTTATGCGAGCTATCTGCTGCTGGCCGAACACGTGAAACTGGACAATCAGGTCGCGCGTGAATTACGCGAGTCGGTCTTTACGGGACGAGGCATCGTGATGGCTGGAGCACACGATCACCGTAACCACCACCTGTTGGAAGCATTCGGCGTGAACCTGGTCGGCGTTCATGCGGATGCGTCGGCGATAACGCCCCTGGACCTCTCGCCGATTTCCATTCCGGACGCCTCCTTTTCCCAGGCCGAACGGCCGTTGCGACTGCGTCTCGACACGGCTTTACCCGTGGCGGAATACCGGCTGAGTTCCGGAGGGTGGACGAGGGACACGGTAGCCATGGCCGTCCACGAGTTCGGATTCGGGAGCAGCGTGGTCGTGGGTTTCGACCTGTTGAATCAGGCCTACCTGGCCGGCGATGCCAGCGGGTTCTCCCGCCTGCTTCTTTCGACTCTGGAATACGTTCAGCCAAGCGAAGTTCCGCACCGTGCCGGGATGACGATCCCGGTGAATTGGCAAGTTCTGAACCGCGGAGGGCTCGCATCGCTATCCCTGTTGCTGGAAGTTGGCGGTGGTCGGATCGTAGATCCAGGTGTCGCCCAACAGGAAGGGCCTCTGGCGTTGTCCCGAGATCTCGAACTCGCAGCCGGCGGGACCGATGAGTTCGCGTTCTGGTGGCAGCTACCTTCGGGAGCCGAGGCTGCATCGATCAGGGCATGGCTGGATTTGCGCGAGGGCGTCTCGACACGTGAATACGGCGAGGTGACCCAGTCCTTCGGACTCGAACCCATCGTCGATTTTGCCTGGGTGAAGAGCCGAATCCATGAGGCCGCCGAAGCCGGTACCGTCTCGCGGCAATCGCTTTCGGACATTGAACGGGCCGAGGTGCTGTACGAGAAGCAGGAGTTGACCCGTGCGGTGTTTCACCTTTTGCACGCCGCGGAGCGTCTGGGTGACATCGCGGACCCGGTCGTGATGGAGCTACGTGCCGGCGTTGGTTGGCTGATTCACCACCTCTCGACGGAGCTGTGATGCGGCTGGAGTTGCCGGGACGAAACGGAATTCGAAAACACATCAACAGGGATTGTTGCAATGAGTTCAAGCTGTCGTGTTCTACCACTGTTGCGGGGGGCGCTCCTTGTCCGAACCGTTGTGGCCATCGTGGTGGTGGCTTTCGCCATGTCGTTTTCTACACCGCTAGCGGCGGCCAACAACCCCGCATCGCATGCTGTTGGCGCCAAACCAGAAGGCCCGCCGGGTCCGGGGCAGCAGTTGGGTCAGGTACTGCGCGAAGTGCGGTCGAACCTCCAGGAAACGGGTCGTGGCGTTCGCATGGGACACTCCATTGCCGGCCCTCGGGACAGGCTGGCCACCTTGCGTTCGAAGGTCGTCGAGCTCGATACCCTCATGCGCACCGAGTTTGAAGAAATCGAGGCGTCTCTGTTGAGCCGTCAGCTTCCAGCCAAAGCCTTGCACCGACACCAGTCGACGTCGCAGCAATACCGGGAGCAGATGGACGCATTGTTGATCGACTTGCATGCGGTGGGTCAGGAAACGGATTCCGCGGTTCTGGTTGAGATCATCGACCGGACAGAGGAGCGACTATCCCCCGGGACCCTTGAGCAGGGTCCGCGTCCGTTCGACCCCACGGAACTGCCTCATGGCCCCCAGTTGCCCCTCGACGAAAATCTTCCGAGAGTGCTGAAAGACGAGTTTGTCCGTTCGGGGTTGGTCGACTCCCCACAGATCCATCTTGCTGCCCTGGAGGCCTATCGCCTTGAGGGACTTCCGGAAGCGACCGATCCTGCGTTTTTGAACGAGACCCCGGCAGTGCAGTTGACGCCCGCGGTTCGCGCGAAGGCGGAAGATCTCGGCCATGACCCTGTTGCCATCTATCATTGGGTCCGCAACGAGGTGGTCTGGATCCCCACCTGGGGAGCCGTGCAGGATTCGGATCTGACGCTCTCGGCCCAGAGCGGGAACGCGATGGACATCGCGGGTCTTCTCATTGCACTTTTGCGCGCATCAGGGATACCGGCTCGCTTTGTGCACGGGACCATTGACGTACCCGAGGCGCAGTTTCGGAATTGGATTGGAGACTTTGATGGGGTGGAAGAGGCGATGGTCTTTGCATCGTCGGGCGGAATTCCCATTACCGGCCTAGTGGCTGGTGGTCGCGTTGCCGATGTGAGGATGGAGCATGTCTGGGTCGAAGCAGCCATTGATTTCCTTCCTTCACGGGGGGCGGTGATGTTCGAAGCGGACACTTGGCTGCCTCTGGATGCTTCTTTCAAGCAGTATGCGCATACGGCCGCCGTGGATTTTTCTGCGATCGCCAACATGGATTCGGCGGCTCTGGCACAGGAGTTCTTCGACTCGGGCGTCCTGAACGAACACGAGGGATGGGTGCAGGGCCTGGAGGCCAACGTTCTCGAGCAGGCGCAGGAACAGTCCACGGAGCGGTTGCGACAATTCATTGATGCGATGGACCAACCCACGATCGGTGATCTGATCGGAGAGCGTCGTACGGTTCTCCGAGACTCCCCGGTCCTGCCTTCGGGGCTGCCTTATCAGCGCGTTGTCGAAGGAGCTCGTTACGACGTACTCCCACGAGCATTGCAGACGCGTATCAGTTTCGCTTTGGGTCCTGGATCCTCGGAGTCCCAGGCGCTGAGCGAGGAGTTTCACTGGGCCAGTCTCAACAATCGGAAAGTCACGCTCTCGTTCCGGCCCGCCACTCCCGAGGACGAGGACACCTTGCGGGCCTTGCTGCCCGAAGGAAACCTTGATGACTTCAGTGACCTCCCGGACCGCATACCCGCGTACCTCGTGGAGATGGTGCCCGAATTGAAGGTCGATGGTGAACTCGTGCTCACCGGTGAACCGGTCGGTCTCGGTTCCGAAATGGCCTTCGGTTACAGGGTCACGGATCCCGTGTTCGGCACGCGCACCTATCCGAACCGCATCGTTGCAGGCTCATTTCTATCGGTTGCGGTGATCGGACACCAGGTCTCGCTGGGCAGCCTCGAGAAGAGTGGGGAGCGTTTGGGGAACGTCGCATCCGTGCTCGCAAGCGGGAATGATGCACTGCTCGAGAGCCTGGATCGGGAATCCCTGTACGGAGAGCTTTTCCACGCCGGGCTCCTGAGTTACTTCTCGCAGTTGGGCGCCGTCGGTACATTGTCCGCGCTGACCACTGGAGCGCACTACCAGCCCACCACATCGGCCGGTACATTCGGATACGTACCCACGGTCGGATACCTCTTTGGCGTACCGCACAGCCTCTCGTCCGGCCGTGTCGTGATGGACCTCGACAGGGTGGCGCACATTGCGAGCACCGATGGGCAGGGGAGGGACTCCTGGAAGAACTTCAACATCCAGCTCGGAGCCCTTGCGTCAGCCCTGGAGCACGCGATTCCCGAACAGATGTTCGTGCCACCAGGATTCGAAGGTGAGGGTGTGTCCGCGGTCAA
>SLTF01000291.1 GCA_007130025.1 Spirochaetales bacterium
GCGGCCGAATACGCGCCCAAGCGGGTGCGCTTCAACGTGGTAGCCCCGTCGCTTACCGACACCCCGCTCGCGGCGCAGCTTCTCTCCAACGACAAGAAGCGCGAGGCGTCGGCTGAGCGACATCCGCTCGGGCGTGTCGGAGAGCCGGCGGACATCGCGGCCGCGGCACACTATCTTCTGAGTCCCCACTCAGGGTGGGTGACGGGGCAGACGATTCACGTCGATGGGGGAATGTCCACCCTGCGCTGAGTGGGGTCCTACGGAGCCACCGGCTCAAGCGCACGCACGAGAGGACTCCATGCATCGGTCTGGGGAGAGCGGCAGAAGATCGGAATGATGCGCTTGGCCGCGTTGATCGCCCCGACGATGTTGGGCGCCGAGGGGCCGAGTTCCAGCTCGGCCGGAATCCCCGTCACAACCAGCCGCGGATGCCACCGAAGGGTGCGGTCCAGAATGGGAAACCCGTCGATGTGGCGAGCCAGATTGGCGGATTCGCCGACCTGCTCCACCAGGGGAGGGAGCTCGCGACCAAAGCCGGTCGCGAGAATCACCCGGGAAGCGGGCACGGTCTTCCCATTGCCGAGAATCAACATGATCTGCCCGCCGGCCGCTCCCACTTCGGCGGTTTCCACCCGACCCACGATGAGTTTGATCCGCCCGGCCTCAATCGCCCGGTGAAGCGGATCGGCGAGGTCTTCGGGAATGGTTCCCGGGTATCGCGCCTCTGCGATCATCTTCCTCCGTGCGGAGTAGTCGGGTTCGGCCAGGAACCGTTGGTAGCATTTGGGACCGATGTAGCACGGATCACTGTCAAACCGGCGAACCTGAATCGGTTGTTCGGTGACGAGGGTGACGACCCGAGCGTGGCTCTCTGCGATGGCGCGCTGCACCCCGCTTACGCCGGCGCCCACAATGACGAGGTCTTGCGCCACGGTGGTCGAGTCACTCGGAACCGGTGCGGCCGCCTGGATCGAACCAACCGGCGCGCACAACGGCGTGAGGGAGGGCGAGAACAGGTGGGTAATCCGATCCTGGGGAAGACCGGGGGCCCAGTTCGGCACGCAGAGCGCATGCTCGCGGCCCAGAGCAAAAATCACGATTTCCGCAAACAGAACCCCTTCATTGGTATGTGCTTCGACGCGATCGTCGTGAAGACGGATTCCCTCAACGGTGGCCTGCCGGCGGAAACGTTCAAGCCTGCGTTCCCGAATGACCGCGCCACAGTGAGCATCAAAGAGGGCGAGGGAAGGCCGGGCGTAGGGTGGGACAAAGGTACCGGGTGCCGGCCAGTTCTCGCGTGCGGCAAACCGCCGAAGGGCTCGGTAGTCAACCTCGAGATTGTGGGCCGACGGAGAACGCAGGTGGGTCATGCCGCACGCGCGGGTATGTCGGTTCCAGACGTGGAGGGGCTCGGCGTACCGGTCTACCACCACGTGATCGGTTATCCCCAGATGGTGGGAGAGCAGGTGCGACAAAAACGTGCCGTGGATCCCGCCGCCAACAATAAGAACCTGATGCATGGATTTCATCATAGCAAAAAGGCACAATGTTCGCACCACTGCGGTCGGACCACCTGAGCCGCCCGGTTTGTTGCAATATCTCAGGGCATGCCGTATAACGGAATGATGGATACCGACGTCGTTATCGTGGGAAGCGGGCACAACGGTCTGGTGTGTGGTGCCTATCTGGCGAAATGGGGATACCGCGTCACCGTGCTCGAACGGCGCGACACCATCGGTGGGGCGGTCTGCACCGAGGAGATGTTCGGTGGATATCGCATGGACGTTGGTGGGTCGCTGCACTTCATGATCCACCACACTCCGATTGTCGCGGACCTGGAGCTTGGGCAATACGGGCTTGAGTACATCCCGCTCGATCCGTTCATGTCGGCGCCCTCGCCCGACGGGAGCTGCATCCATTTCTTTCAAGATCTGGACCAGACCTGCGAGAGCATCGCCCGCATCAGTGACCATGACGCCGAGGCGTATCGCGACTTCGTCCGACGCTGGCAGCCGCTGAACGAGGCGGTGTTTGAGTTCTTTCTGCGAACGCCAACGCTCAGCAACCTGGGGCGATCCCTGTTTCTCAAGAAGTTTCACGACCGTGACTTTCCCCGCACTGAGCTGGTTCGTAAACTGCTGCAGAGTTATGGTCGGTTTGTACATGACTCATTCGAGAGCGAGCAGCTTCGCGCTGCGCTTGCGTGGTGGGGGGCACAGAGCGGTCCTCCGCCCATCGACGCCATGTCAACCGAGTTTGTGGGATGGCACTCGATCATTCACAAGCAGGGGCCTGCGCGCCCGAAGGGCGGATCGGGCATGCTGACCCAGGCGCTCGCCCGCTGCATCGAGGCGCATGGCGGTTCGGTTGTGCCAAATCAGGAAGTCGATCAGATTCTCGTGGAACAGGGGCGGGCGGTTGGTGTGCGAACCGCAGGCGGCGATATCATCACCGCCCGGGCGGTGGTGGCCAATTCGCACGTTTGGGTAACCTACCTGAAGCTGCTCGATCACTGGACGCCACCGGACCTTCGTCGCCGCATCGAGAAGATTCACGTGGGGAACGGTTTTGGAATGGTGTTGCGCTGCGCGATGGATGCCCTTCCGGATTACCGGATCAACGATGGGGTTCCCATTCACAATGGGCTGCAGCTGCTCTGCCCTTCAACGCAGTACCTCACCGACTCATACGCGGACTACCTCAAGGGTCTGCCCTCTGAGAACCCGGCGGCCATTGGCATGACTTTCAGCGCCATCGACCCAACCCTTGCTCCTGCCGGGAAGCACACCCTCTTTGTGTGGGGGCAGTATTATCCCTACCGCCTTCGCGGGGGGTTATCGTGGCCCGAGATCGAAAAGCGGGAAGTGGAGAAGTTACTTGGCGTTGTTGAGCGCTACGCGCCGGGGACTCGGGCCTCGGTGCGCGATGTCTACGTTCAGACGCCACCGGGAATCGAAGCCAAGCACAATATGCCCAACGCCAACGTCATGCACGTTGAGATGCTCATCGATCAGATGTTTACGCTGCGGCCGCTGCCGGAGCTCTCCAGTTATCAGTCGCCGCTTCCCGGACTCTTTATGGCCAACGCCGGCATGCACCCCGGGGGTGGAATCTTCGGCGCGGCAGGTTACAACTGCAGTCGGGTGGTACGAAAGCGCGTACGCCGCTGATGAAAATGCACCGTCGGATGCACCGGCTGGTTACTTCTCTGGTGGCTTCCGGCTGGACTCGCGCAGGTTCTGCTCGAACGCCTTCCACGCCGCCTCGCGCTGCTGCTGCGAGTAGGCACGTTTGACCGGTTGGGTAGCTGGTTTGCTGCGGCGCGGTCCGGTACCGGCCCGGCGTACGCCCGGGGCGTCCCCCGTTCGCACCGAGGATGAGCCCGTTGATCCGCGAGCCGCGGCGGCCGGAATGAGCGCAGGGGTTCCCGCGTCGGGTGATCCGCGCTCAAGGGTCGCGAGCGTTTCAACGATGCGGCTTCGTCCCACCGTTCCTCCTGCCGCCGTAACCGCTTCGCTGATCTCGGTGCAGCGCCGCCGTGAGGCCTCCAGTCGCCCCGATATCCGGAGCAACAGCTGACGCAGCACACCGACGCGAGCGTACGCCACCTCAAATATCGCGGCAAGGTCGAGACTCAGCAACTGATGGTAGGGCCTGATCGCAATGCTTTCCGGCAGGAAGAGAATCTGCAATTGACGCTTGATGTCGCGCGGATCACTCAAGCCCATGCGAGTGCGGGCAATGTGCACCACCGCCTCGGCAAGGAGCTCCGGCTGATCGAGCAGCTCCGGCACGAGGGGATCACGAATCAGCACTCTCTGGGAGACGTCCGACTCCCAGCTCTCCA
>SLTF01000182.1 GCA_007130025.1 Spirochaetales bacterium
GGTTCAGCTGACCGCCGAGCCAACGGACGGTGCGATTGGCCGCATGATTCGCGATGCGTTGCGCCACCAGATCACGCTGCATCCCGACACCATGGCCATGCTGTTTGCCGCCGACCGAAATGAACACGTGTTCTCCAACGGGGGAATCCGCGAGCAATCGAAATCCGGTTGGGTGGTCAGCGACCGCTATCTGTTTTCGTCGCTGGCCTACCAGTCGATCGGCAGCGATCCCTCGCTGGTTTCCGAGCTCAACGCCCGATTCCCGCTGCCGCGGTTGCTGTTCTATCTCGACGTTGACCCCGACGAGTGCGCCCGGCGTCGGGCAACACGCGGGGGTGAAGAGCTCTACGACGCGATGGAAACCCAACGCCGCGTCCATGAGAACTATCGCCGAATTCTGGCCGAGTTCTCGGTTCATACCGATATGCAAATCATTCAACTTGACGGCTCTCGCCCGGTGGATGAGATTGCGCAACGCATCTGGAGCGAAGGAGGCTTCGCGCCGATATAGAGAGCAGATGAAGCGACCTGCGCTCCTGTTTGTCTGTGCCCTCTTGGCCATCTCTTCACTATCGGCTCAGCGGGTGCTCTACAAGGAGCAGTTTTACCGCCTCTATCGCCAGAATTTGAACGCGTACCCCGAACGAATCAACGAGAACATCTTCTGGCTTGAACACGCGCTGCGTGCGGATTTTGCGAACCCCCTCTTTGCCCTGGCTCGCATTGAAGACGAGCAACACTGGGAACGCTACCGGCATCTTTTTATGATGCACGTAAACCTGAAGATGGTTGAACTCTACCTGCAGCTCGGAAGCAGGTACAACAAATTCAACGCCTTTTTCTTCAACTATCCCTGGCGTCGCCAGAACCTTGAGAGCCTCGAAATCGCCGAGCAGAACTTTCGCATTGCGCTCTACTACTGGGACCAGGCACTGGAGTGGTCATCCCGGGCGTGGGAACTGCGGCGTCTGCACCTTCCGCAGGTGCAGTTCTGGGCCGATGAAAACCACCGAATCGAAACAGGACGCCTCGACTACGAAGCAATCATCAACCGCCATCTCGAACGACTCGAAGAGGTGCGAAGCGTCTTTCTGGCGATGGACGATTCCACGTACTGATCTCCCGTGAACGACGCCTCCTCCCTCAGCGATGGATGTACATCGCATCCCCGTACGAGAAGAACCGATACCGCCGGGCAACGGCCTCCTGGTAGGCGGCGAGAATTCGCTCCTGCCCCCCAAAGGCCGACACCATCACAATGAGCGACGATTCGGGGGTGTGGAAGTTGGTGAACATCTCATCGACGGCGAGGAATCGGTAACCGGGGTAGATGTAGAGATCGGTCCGACCCGGTCCCGGCCGCAGCCCCTCACCGTCAACCCAAGCGCTCTCGAGAGTCCGAACCGAGGTGGTGCCTACCGCGACAATCGTGCGCCCTGCCCGGCGCGCCCGGGTAACCGCCTCGGCGGTCTCTTCGGGAACCTCGTAGCTCTCCTGATGCATCCGATGGTCCGCGATCGACTCGCTTCGAATGGGACGAAAGGTTCCCAGACCCACATGGAGGGTGACGAAGCGACGCTCAATACCGCGTCGATCGATTTCCGCAAGCAGCTGTTCGGAGAAGTGAAGGCCTGCCGTGGGGGCTGCCGCCGATCCGGGCCGGCGCGCATAGACGGTCTGGTAGCGCTCGGAATCCGCGGGACGGTCTTCGCGGCGAATATAGGGTGGAAGCGGAACGTGGCCCCGGCGCTTGAGGTAGTCATCATCCAGGGCTGGGGTAATCCGGACGCGAACCCGCTCCTCTTCTGCGAAGATCACCTCCACCGTACGGTCTTCGGGCAGTCGAAGCTTCGTGCCCGGGCGGGCCCGTCGCGCCGGCCCGGCAATCGCACTCCACTCCAGGTCGGTATGCTTTTCCAGAAGCAGGAGCTCCACTGATTGGTCGCGGTCTGGGAGCGTTGCCGCCAGCCGGCAGTGGCGCACCCGCGTATCGTTAAACACCAGCAGTGCATCCGCCGGAAGGAGATCCGGCAACTTGGTGACGAGCTGGTGACGCACGGTACCGTGATCTCGATGGAGGCAGAGCAGCCGCGCACCGTCGCGCTGTGTGGTTGGTTCCTGGGCGATGAGCTCAGGACGGATCTCGAAAGAGAAGTCCTTGGTCTTCATTGGCCTCCGGTGGCGTTCCCGGCAGTCCCAGATGACGGTAAGCCAGTGCGGTGGCAACCCGCCCCCGGGAGGTGCGCATCAGGAAGCCGCGCTGAATGAGATAGGGTTCGTAGAAGTCTTCCAGCGTGTCGATTGCCTCGCCCACGCTGATTGCGAGCGTCTCGGCCCCAACGGGGCCTCCGTTGTAGGTGCGAATCACCGTTTCCAGGATGCGCCGGTCGTGCTGCTCGAGCCCGTATTCGTCGATCTCGAGCCGCTGCATGCTCTGCGCCACCACCGCCTCGGTAATGCGCCCGTCCCCAAGCACCTGGGCGAAATCGCGTACCCGGCGCAGCAACCGATTGGCAACCCGCGGGGTTCCCCGGGAACAGCGCGCGAGAATGGCCACGGCGGGGGCATCGAGCTCCACTCCCAGTATCGTCGCGGAGCGGTAGAGGATCTTTCGGATATCTTCCAGGGTGTAGAAGTCCAGCCGCACCGGAATTCCAAACCGGCTGTAGAGCGGACCGGCGACCAACCCCGCCTTGGTGGTGGCGCCAATCAGCGTAAACGGTGGAACGGGGATGCGCACGGTGCGTGCGGACGGCCCCTGACCGATGATCCAGTCGAGCTGGTAATCCTCCATCGCGATGTAGAGCATCTCTTCGATGGTGGGTTTGAGTCGATGGATCTCATCAATAAAGAACACCGTCCGCTCGGTCACGGTGGTCAGAATGCCGGCGAGGTCCTTGGGCTTTTCCAGGGCGGGGGCCGCGGTGACTTTGAAGTCGACGCCCATCTCCTTGGCCATGATGCCGGCCAGCGTGGTCTTGCCGAGCCCCGGGGGGCCACTGAGGAATACGTGGTCAAGTGCATCACCGCGGGCGCGAGCCGCCTGGATGAAGACCGAGAGGTTTTTCTTGACCGCGTCCTGCCCCTGGAATTCATCGAGACGCGAGGGACGAAGCCGCTGTTCTGCGCCGTCGTCCTCGCCGGCCTCGGGATGCAGCAATCCGGGATCGCTCATGGGTCTCTGCTCTCCATCGGTCTCACCGCGACAATCTCACCGGGCGCTCAATGCGATGATCGCCCGACGCAGGGTTTCGGCCTCCCGCGCGTCGGCGGGGAGGTCTGACGCAGTCACCGCGCGTTCGGCATCGGCGGCCGCGGTCTGCGCCGCCTTCCGGTCAAAGCCCATCTCGATGAGGGCGCTGACAATTTCGCCGGCCGCGGACGGTTCATCTCCGAGGGTCAGTTTCCCCTGCAGGGTCACCAGGATCTTCTGCGCCGTCTTCTTGCCGATTCCGGGAAGCGAGGCGAGACCATCCACATCGCCGGTCTCCAGGATGAGCGGAAGCCGTTCGGTTCCTGCCGCTGAGAGAATGCGCAGCGCCTGTTTGGGGCCAATGCCACTGACCTTCATCAGTTCCAGGAAGAGCGCCCGTTCCGCGATTGAGATAAAACCAAAGAGTTTCATTACGTCTTCGCGATGCAGAAGAAACACAAAGAGCCGCGTCGGCCCGTCCGCTCCCGCACAGGCGGCGATCGTCTGAGCCGTGGTTTCCAGGTCCCACTCCACCCCGCCGGTCTGCAGCCGCACGCCGTGGCCGGTGGTCTCGGTGATCGTTCCCGTCAGGCTGTTCAACACGTAATCCCCCGAACCGCGCGCGAGTTGTAGTGACAGATGGCGGCCGCGAGCGCATCGGCGGCGTGGTCGGGTCGCGGAACCGATTCAAGGCCCAGAAGGATTCGAACCAGCTCCTGCACCTGATGCTTTTCGGCCCGGCCTTCACCAACGATGGCCTGCTTGATCGCCTGCGGCGGATACTCACCCGCCTCCACCCCGTACCGGTGGAGGAGCAGCAGAATAACGCCGCGTGCCTGCGCGACCGGGATTGCACTGGAGACGTTGCGCGCAAAGTAGAGACTTTCCACCCCGGCACAGCTGGGGCGGTGCTCCTCCAACAGGGCAGCCAGACGGTCATACAAAAGGACCAGGCGGCTGCCGGCCCCGGCCCCGGCGCTGGTCCGAATGACGCCGTGCTCGAGATGGTGATACCGGCTCCCCTGCACGGTAATGAGACCGTACCCGGTCTCGGCCAGGCCGGGATCGATCCCCAGGATCACCTCCATGACCCGGCGTCAGGCGTCCGGATCGAAGTCGTCCGGGATGTCGATATTTGAGTAGACTTCCTGCACGTCGTCGTGGTCATCGAGTGCCTCAATCATCTTCAGCGCTTTGCGGGTTCCGTCGGCGTCGAGAGAAACGGTGGCGTCGGGCACCATCTGCAGCGACGCATCGGTGTGCTCAAAGCCGGCAGTCTGCATGGCGTTGACCACGGCGTCAAACTCTTCCGGTCGGCACGTTACTTCGATGATATCTCCTTCGGTGGCCACGTCATCCGCACCAACCTCAAGCGCCTGCTCCAGAATCTGGTCTTCGGTGTACTGCTCGGTGGAGTAGTTGATCACACCGCGGCGCTGAAAGAGGTAGTTCACGCAGCCGGTTTCGCCAAGGTTTCCACCTCCCTTGGAAAAAATATTGCGGACGTCAGCCGCGGTGCGATTCTTGTTGTCGGTAAGCGCATCAACCATGATCGCGACCCCGCCGGGACCGTAGCCCTCGTAGGTGATTTCCATGTAGTCGACACCTTCGAGTTCTCCGGTGCCCTTCTTGATGCCGCGCTCCACGTTGTCCTTTGGCATGTTGGCGAGCTTCGCCTTCATGACGGCAGTACGAAGCCGCGGGTTGCTGTCGGGATCTCCGCCGCCGAGTCGCGCGGCGATGGTTATTTCCTTGATGATCTTGGTAAAGACCTTCCCCCGTTTGGCGTCGGCGGCGCCCTTTTTGTGCCGGATCGTCGCCCATTTACTGTGGCCTGACATGAATATGCCTCTCTCTGTGCAGGATTGTCGCCCGACAACGCTACCACCGCGGCCGAATCGCTGTCAAGACACACCGGATTCTCAGCATGTGGCCCGAACTCTCAAGGGGGTTCGTCCCAGGCGGAGGACAGTTCGCGCAGGCAGGGGTCCAGTTGTTCCCAGCCGGCTTCGGTCATCACCACCCGGTCTTCGTCTTGGATATCGGCAAACCCACGAGCGAGCCACCCGTCGACCACGGCGGGGGGAAGCGCGGACAGGGTGGTTCCCTCGTCGGTACGCAGCCCCAGCATGACGCGCTCAAACGCGGCGCGCGAGACCGAAACGTGTTCACGCGTTCCCCACGGATCGCGCATCGCCAGAAACTCTTCGACGCCCGGCGGATCGGAGAACCGCACAATACTTCCGTCCCGCCTCGACAGCGAAGAGACCGCGGACGGTCCGGCGCCCACGAAGGGTTGCATGCGCCAGTATCCCCGATTATGCAGGCACTCGCCGCCGGGACGACAGTAGGCGGAGATCTCGTAGCGGTGGTACCCGCCGGCCATCAGGATGCGCCGCGCCGCGGCACTGACCTCTGTCGCGCGATCGGCGAAACGCCGCGCCCCCCGGGGTCCGAGACGGCGCGCGAGCGCTGTTCCCGCCTCAACCGAGAGATCGTAGAGACTGATATGGTCAGGAGCGAGGGCAACGGCCCGTTCGGCGTCGTCCACCGCTTCGAGCAGCGACATATCGAGCACCCCGGTCATCAGATCAAGCGACCACCCCAAAGGGCGGCCGGCGGATCGGGTACGCTCCACTGCTCGCTTGAGGTTTTCCAGCACCCGTGCCAGGTTACTCGCCGATTCCCGTCCAAGCGACTGGAGGATACGCGGCTGGAAACTCTGAACTCCCAGGCTGATGCGGGTAACCCCATGTTTGCGGCACACGGCGATGGTTTCCGGGGCAAGCGAGCGGGGATTTGCCTCCACGCTCCATTCCACGCCCTCGCCCATCAAGCCGCGGATCGCCCCCAGAAACTGGTCAAGACGGCGTGGGCCCAGGGCGGTCGGCGTACCGCCCCCGATGTAGACGGTGGTCACCGCTGGGCGCCCCAGAAATTCCAGTCTGCGCTCCAGCAATGCTACGGAGTGGTACATGACCTCGTCGACAATCGGGCGTGGCGTTTTGGTGATGCGGTCACACAGGGGCTGAGACACGAAGGCACAGTAGTCACATTTGCTGCGGCACCAGGGAACGTGGACGTACACCCCGACCGACGGCGGAAGCAGGAGGGACACCGAACTCGGCGTCGGAGCGCGCCCGGGGTGGGCGTCGCGCTCCGAGTCAGCTGGACGGAACACCAAAGCGGCGAAGCGGCCAGTAGCGAAACACGATGCGCGATACGATCTGTTCGCGTGCAACCGGTCCGGTGTGCCGTGAATCCAGCGCTCCCCCGCGGTGATCGGCCATGACAAAGTACTCACCGTCACCGAGCGTGATCGAGTCCATCCGGCCGAGAAACGGAAGCCGCGCATCCGCCTCGAGAGGAGATGCAGGGAGGGTGGGAACGTAACGGAATGGAGCAAGATCGATCTCTCCGGTTGCAGGGCCCGATCCTCCCGGAGTAACCCGAGCCAGATAGTCGATCACCTCAATCCGGTCGCCCGGGACCGCGATCACCCGCCGAACCACCAGGGGCCCCGCCCAGTCCGGCACCCCGTGTCGATCCAGAGATCGGTGATTGCCGGTGAAAAAGCGCACCACCGGATCGGCAAGCCGGGCAAGTCGCCCCGTTTCCACCGCCAGCGGTGAGGTCACCACCACCAGGTCTCCGCGTCGCGGGGTGCGCGTTGTGGGCGTACGGATTCCAATCCGTGGAACGCGAGCGCCATACCCCAAGGGCGAGGCAAGCACCCGTTCTCCGGGAACCAGAGTGGGTTCCATCGACGTCGACTCGATGTGGAGACTCTGCACGAGAAACGTTGTGACCAGCAGATAGGCGATGAAGAACAGCAGCACCAGCCGAACCGGCGCGGGTAACTGCCTGCGATGGTCCCGGTCCCGCGTCAGCGCGTACCGACGGGACCGAGCCGACGAGAACGGCATCAGAGAATCCGCCCGATCCGGGCGATTGGCCAGTACTTGAACATTGCCCGTCCGAGCACGCGGTTGGTGTGTACGGGACCGAAATGGCGGCCGTCGCGGGAGTTATCGCGATTATCGCCCAGCAGGAGCATTCGGTTTTCGGGAACGTACCAACCCCGCTCGAACACCGCGTTGCGGGCTGCGAGGCGCCGGTTGTGAGGCTGGGCGGAATAGAGCGTGCCCGTCCGCACCGTATCGATATGGTAGGAATCGGGAAAGGAAAAGCTCTGGAGACGGCGAAGCGCGTTCCCGTCGGCAGAGAGCGAGAGGTCCTGCAGAGCGATCTCCCGCCCGGCCTCGGTGAACAGCGGGTAGTCGAGCGGATCGACAATCCGCCTCAGACGATACTCGATTCCCGCACGTTGCTGGAACTCCGCTTCGGTCATCCATGCGGACTCTCCCCGCGGCAGAATTTGAATCACGCCGTCCCGTGCACGGAACCGATCGTGATCGACTCCCACCGCGCGCTTGATCAGAAAGTGCGCGCGCGGCTGACCAAACTCGTCGCGGTCGATGTCAACCATGGAGAGCGTAATCATGTAGATCACGCGTTGCAGAATATTGAAGGCCGTGCCACGCCCGATGTAGGAGGGATTCTCGAAGATCACTACTTCATTTCGCTGCGGCTCAGCGAAACCCGGCATCTTAAACAGACCGGGAAGCAGCTCGGGGCCATAGACCAACTTGTTCACAAAGATCCGGTCCTGCTCGAGCAACGTATCGATCATTGATCCGGAGGGAATCTGATAGGCTTGCAGCAGGTACTGGTTGATTAACAGCACCACACAGGCCGCCCAGACGAAGGCTTCGATCCAGTCGACAATTTGATTTTTCTGTTTCTGCTTCTCCCGACGCGCGGAACGCCTGCGGTTGCGCCACGTCAGCAGTGATTCGGTGGCGGTGACCATTCGGTCTCGCCAGTCTCGGTCGGCCATGTGTGCCGACGCTATCACGAATCTCAAAAGATTGACAAGGCGCCGAGGCGCTCCGTATACTCGCAGGACGTATGGCAAAACCCCGCAAAGTCTCTTCACCTCCCGCGGCCGTCGATCCGGTCCGCCTTCCCTCGCTTTTCGGGGTTCCACCTCGGACCTGGCTTCCCGTGCTCTACGCGGCCGTTGTTTTTATCGTGCTCTTTGTGTTGCTCCTTCTTCCGGGACTCGTGTCGCCCGGCGCGATGGTAACCGTGCAGAGTGTCCCCCCCGGAGCATCCGTACTGGTTGACGGTCAACGGATCGGAAACACGCCAATCGAGGCCTTTGTTCCCTCCGGAGCGCGAACCGTCACCCTGCAACGCCCCTCTTTTGCCGCGGAAGAAGTATCGGTTCGCGTACCCAACCGCCTCATTGCGGGCCGATTTTTTCCCGCACGAGTAGCCATTCACCGGCGCCTGGTTCCCGTTGATCCCGCGGCCATCCGGGATCGCGCCGCCCGCGAGTTCTCGGCCTGGGCGACGATCGGTTCGGCGAGCGCTCAGTACCAGTTCCCGTGGGTGCTCTCGGACGCGGTGGCCGATCTGGCCGCGGCGCCGGATGGGCTCCGTCTCCACGCGCCGCTCCTTCTGGACTCGGCGCGAGCGGACGTCCGATCAGACGCGCTGCTGCGCGATTACCTGCGAGCCTCAGCCTTGGCGACGTCGCAGGGGTATGTCGCGTCCCCCTCCCATCTGAAGCAGCTTTTTTCCGACATGGTCATCCTCGCCGACGCCGCGCCCAACCTCCCGATCCTTGCTGCCGCGGCCACCGCCGGAGCCGGAGTCGACGGCCCCCGCGTCCCCCTCGCAGACGAGGTTCGTACATCACCGTGGTACCGGCTCGCGGCGGAGGAGCAGACAACGCGCGTCCTCCCCTTCACCACTGAGGCCGGCCCGGACGTATCGAGTCGGGGACGGATCACCGTGGCAGGAGCCTCATTTGTCCATCTCCCCGGCGGATCCTTTGTCATGGGAATGGACGGTTCTGGTTCGGAGTTGGATCGACCCCACGTGGTCTCGGTGTCGGACCTCTACCTGCAAAGCACCCCTGTTACCCGCGCCCAGTTTCGCGCATTTCTGACCGACGTCCCCGCCTGGCGTGAATCCGAGCGGGACACGCTGGTGAACGCCGGGCTCGTCACCGCCGACTACCTTCGAAGCTGGGGTTTTTCTTCCGATCCCGGCGACGGACGGCTTCCCGCAACCGAAATCTCGTGGCACGCCGCGCAGGCGTACCTGGAATGGCTGACCCGGCGCCTGCCCCCGGCGTTCGACGGCTACCGGGCGCGCCTGCCGTTTGAAGAAGAATACGAGTGGGCGGTTGAGGCAAACGGGTCTGCGGGTCTGGAGGCGGGCTTTCGTCGGGGCGGACAGAACGGACCGTATCCGGTGAACTCGTTTCCGGGAGGCGAGTTTGGCATCACCGACCTGATGGGTAACGTCTGGCAATGGATGCAGAACAGCTTCCGGCCGGCCGATTATCTGGTCCGTTCGCATCCCCATTCCCCGTACGGACGGGAACGGGTACCCGCATCGGAACGCTCGGTGCGCGGCGGCTCCTGGGCCAACAGCGCGCAGGCGGTCCGCGCCACCACGCGCGGGTCCCAACCGCCCGACTGGGCAACGCCGTTTCTCGGGTTTCGTCCCGTTCTTTCGCGGGTGGAGTAACCGGCATGGCAGTGGACAAAAGCGCTACCAAACAGCTCGCGAGAAACCGTCGAGCTTTCTACGACTACGCGGTGGACGAAACGCTGGAGTGCGGTGTGGTACTCACCGGTACCGAGGTCAAGTCCATCCGCGCAAACAAGTTCTCGTTTTCCGACGCGTACGCCCGCATCCGAAACAACGAACTCTGGCTCATCGGCTTGCACATCACCGAGTACTCGCACGGCAACCTGTTCAACCACGAGCCGCTGCGCGAACGCAAACTGCTCGCACATCGCCGCGAGATTGTGAAACTCCGCCGCAAGGTCGACGAGCGCGGGTTCACCCTGATTCCACTCACGGTCTACCTCAAGGGAGGTCGGATCAAGATCGAACTCGGGGTCTGTCGCGGAAAGAAACACTTCGACAAGCGCGAAGGCATCAAGGAACGGGATCAACGGCGCGAAGTCGATCGCGAGATCCGAATGCGGTCGTAAGGACCGCCGAACAAAGGGGAAGGACGATGACCCAGCAGGCAGCCGCAGAACTCGAGCGCTACACCACCTTTGCCGTGGAAGTGGCGCGAGAAGCAGGAACCGTAAGCACGCGCTATTACCGAACCGGTGTGTCGGTAGAGACCAAGGCGGACGATTCACCCGTTACCGTCGCGGACCGAGAGACCGAACGCGCGATGCGCGCTCTCATCAGCGCACGATTTCCCGACCACGGCATTCTCGGAGAGGAGGCCGGTCTGGAACGCCCCGACTCGCCGTGGCGCTGGATCATCGATCCCATCGATGGGACCAAATCGTTCATTCACGGGGTTCCCCTCTACACGCAACTGATCGCCCTGGCGCACGACGGAGTTCCCCTGGTGGGGGTGATCCACAACCCCATTCTGGAAGAGACGGTTTGGGCGTTCACCGGGGGCGGC
The DNA here is from genome assembly GCA_007130025.1 of Spirochaetales bacterium. Classification (GTDB taxonomy): domain Bacteria; phylum Spirochaetota; class Spirochaetia; order DSM-27196; family PWMO01; genus PWMO01. The sequence continues at coordinate 10,710 of SLTF01000182.1, forward strand.
TGCTTTTACAACGGCAATCCGACACGGGTGCGAACCGGGGTCGCTCTCAGCGCTGCGTGGGTCCAGACCTGTGATCCGGCCGATCTGGCACAGCGGAAGCCGGATTTCACCACGGCGCTGCTGTCACGCATTGGCGCCATGCGAACGTGGGCCGATGCCCACGGATATCTTCTGGTTGCAACCGGTCGCGCGGACGCGTGCCTGGACCCGGTGATGTCCGCCTGGGATATCGCGCCGCTCTACCCGATCATCGAGGAAGCCGGAGGGGTTGCCACCAGTTTTGCCGGCACACGCGAACCGTTGGGAGATAACCTGATTGCCGCATCTCCCGAGGTTCACCGCGCCATCCTGGATCTGCAGAACGACTGAGCCCATCGTTCCCGCTCAGTTCTGCTCCACCTGAATCGCAATCCGGCCCCCGCGTCCAAGTTCCGGTTGAACCCGGAGCACGTAGGCAGCCGACCGACGGGCGCGAAATACCACGCCGTCGCCGTTGGCGGCCACCGTAGCAATCTTCACTCGACCGCCGTCATCGATGACACGATAGATGTCGACGAAAAAGATCGGCGGCCGGGGATCGGGTGTCAGACGGACCGAAACGGTACCCCCGCGGATTGTGCGAAACCGGACCGCAACCGCTTCGGGTTCCGCGGGATCGAATATCAGCGTATCCGCGTACGGCAGGGCGACGATTTCTGCACCGGAAACCGCACGCTCCGCCGCGTCCAACCAACGCCGTCCCAGGTCGGCCCGGTCAATTTCCATGTCTGAAAGCGCATGACGGTACGCCGAATAGATCCGCTGCGGGCGATAACTCTCGTTCACGCGCTCGGGCGCGCAGCCTGCGAGAAACAGGAGCGCCATGGCGGCAAGTGCAATGCAAGTCCACGAAACGGTTTTCACTTCGTGAAGGTACTCATCAGCGAAGCAGATTGACAAGCCGGCAGGGTCGCGATACATTAGAGCTATACTACCGAGACAGGGGGTGTCACGGTTTCGACTGGGGATGTGATCAGGTATACGTTGCAGGTGGAGCGCCTCTCCTTAACGGCAAACCTTTATAGCTGCCAACGAAGCAGACTATACCCTGGCCGCGGCGTAAGCCTTAGGTCACGGGCACCCGGGGCGCAGTTCTGAGCACCGGTGTTGCTTGACAGAAATCAGGACTTACCTTCCGTTGCGTTCGCACAGCGGTAGGGACATCACCGCGAACTAGGAACGATCAGGCCGGTTTCTTTGCCTCGTTCGCTCCGAAACACCAATAGGAAACTAAACCTGTAGACGCGTATGCCTCGCTCCTTAGGACGGGGGTTCAATTCCCCCCACCTCCATGATTTTCGGGCAACGGTGCCTCCCCGGGCCGCTTCCTGAAGATTGTGCCTAGGATTTTTCTTGCCTCATCGGCACTTTGCCGGTACAATCACCGCCATGTCATACCAACTGCCTTCTCAACGCCTGGATCCCGCGCATGAGTGAGAAGCGCGCTCTGGTGTTTCTTGCCGCGTTTCCCACGCTGTTGCTGCTGACCGGCTTGATCGTCGAGCCGGTGTCGGCCGTTCCCGAAGGACTGCTCCGCATCATCACTTCACGAAGCCTTCTGTTGCAGGATTACCTCGCGGTGGGCGGAATTGGCGCCACCCTGGTAAACGCCGGGATCTGTGGCCTGGTTTGTGTTGCATTGGTGAAGCAGTGCCGGGTCCAGGTGAACGGCCCCTTCATTGCAGCCGTCTACACCGTCATCGGGTTCGCCTTCTTTGGGAAAAACATCTTCAACATCTGGCCGATCTTTCTGGGGGTTCTGATCTACGCCAGAACCCAGGGCCTCCCGTTTCGAAACAGTCTCCTGGTGGCGCTCTTCGGCACTACCCTCGCGCCCCTGGTCAGTTACTTTGCATTTGTCTCCGGAATGCCGCAGCCGGCGGGAATCGTGTTTGGGCTTGCGACCGGCACCCTGGTTGGCTTTGTATTACCACCACTCGCATCGCACATGCTGCGATTCCACGATGGATACAACATCTACAACATCGGGTTTACCGGCGGGATCGTTGGGTCGTTCTTTGTGGCGGTGTTTCGCAGTTTCCGATTCCAGGTCGCACCCGAAATCATCCTTTCCACTCGATACGACCGATTTTTTGAGATTTTTTTTGGCGTGATCTTTCTGTCGCTCATTGTCCTGGGACTCTACGTTGCCCGCGCGAGTTACCGGAAGCTCGGTGACTCCATGTGGCGGATCCTCTCGTCCACCGGTCGTCTCGTGAGTGACTTTGTACAGATTGGCGACCACGCCGCCACCTTCATCAACATGGGCGTCATGGGGTTGATCGCCTCGGCATTTGTGCTGTTAATGCGGGGCAACTTCAACGGCCCCGTGATTGGCGGCATCCTCACCGTGGTTGGGTTCGCGGCCTTCGGCAAGCATCCCCTCAACTGTATTCCCGTCCTGATCGGGGTTGTTCTGGCATCGCTGATCACCGTGTGGGAGACCACCACAACAATCGTAATTATCGCCGGCCTCTTTGGAACCACCCTGGCCCCCGTCTCCGGCCAGTACGGTCCCCTTGCCGGGGTTATTGCCGGGTTCTTTCACCTCTCCATCGTGATGAACGTGGGGGTGCTGCACGGCGGCGTAAACCTCTATAATAACGGATTCGCGGGCGGATTTGTGGCGTCGTTTCTGGTGCCCATTCTCGACGCATTAAAACGAAGCAGGAAACCAGCATGAAGCACGAAACCAAGAAGATATCCAAGATTGTTGACGAAATCCTTACCTATTTTTTGTTCCACTTCAATGCGAAAGCGGAAATCACCATCACCCCGGAACCAAAACGGTACCGAATGCTGTTTCGATTCACGGACGTGCCGATAACCGACGAAGCGTATGCCGCGCTGGACGCGCGACTGGTGGTGAAGCGACAACCGGAACTCGAAGACTACTACTGGCAGCTCACCGGCGAGATCGAGGACAGCAATGAACTCATGCTGGTTGCGATGATGTGTGACTCCATTGAAATGCGCCGCGACGGAAACGACATCACGTTGAGTCTCGTTCGGTCAATATGAAATCGATATGAGCTCGATTCATGACCGAAACGCTCTTGTTTAGATTTTATTGACATAATTGATTTTAACCCCTACAATAAATGGAAACGATAAAACATACGAATTGCGTATGACGCGTGGTTCCGTACTGTGGGGGGTAATGATGAAGAACGTGAAACTTGGTGTCAAGCTGATCGGCGGATTTTCCGTGGTGGCACTGATTGTGCTGGTGGTCGGCATCTTTGGCTGGACCGGCGCGGTACAGCTCAACAGCCACGTGGAGGAGATCGGCGAAGTCCGCCTTCCCAGTATCGAGAACCTTCTGATCATCAAGGCGGAATCCAACGCGATTCGTATTTCCCTGCGGTCATTATTGAATCCACGCATGACCATGGAGGAACGGCAGCAGCAGTACGACAACATCGCGCGCAGCCGCACCAACTACCAGCTGGCTTGGGACGCGTACGAACCCCTCCCCCAGACACCGGAAGAGGCCCGCCTCTGGGAGCA
>SLTF01000279.1 GCA_007130025.1 Spirochaetales bacterium
ATGTTATAGGTGGGAATGGGGTACTGGAAACCGCGTCCGTTGGCGTCCCCGGCGATCATCTGTTCCAGGAAGGCGCGGTTGATCAGATCCATCTCCGCCTGGCAGTCGCCGTAGGTGAACTCCAGCACTTCGCCGCCAACCACCGCGGGCTGGTCGCGCAGATCGGCGGGAACGGTCCAGTCGAGGGTGATGTTGGTGAAGGGCGCCTGGCTTCCCCAGCGGCTCGGGGTGTTCACTCCAAAGACAAAACTCTGGATCGCCTGCTTCACCTCGTCGTAGCTCAGGTTGTCCACCCGCACGAAGGGCGCCAGATAGGTGTCGAAGCTGGAGAAGGCCTGGGCACCGGCCCACTCGTTCTGCATTACCCCCAGGAAGTTGACCATCTGTTGCACCAGCGTACCCATATGACGCGCCGGCTTGCTCGCGATCTTGCCTTCGATGCCGCCGAGCCCCTCCCAGATCAGTTGGCGCAGCGACCATCCGGCGCAGTATCCGCTGAACATCGACAGGTCGTGAATATGAAAGTCCGCGTTCCGATGGGCGTCGGCCACCGCGGGCGAGTAGACGTTCTTCAGCCAGTAGTTGGCGGTAATGGTGCCGGAATTGTGCAGAATCAACCCACCGAGGCTGAAGTTGACGTTGGCGTTCTCGTTGACCCGCCAGTCCGACTGCTTGAGGTAGCCGTCCATGGTGGTCTCGATATCGAGCATGAGGGCGCGGGTGTCGCGCACCGCCTCCCGACGCGCCCGGTAGATGATGTACGCCTTGGCGACGCGTGCATGGCCGGAGAGGATGAGCACCTCCTCCACCACGTCCTGAATCTCTTCAATCGCGGGCGCGGAGTTGGGGTGTCGTCCAGCCATCATCCCCGCGATCCGTTCTTCAACCTGCGCAACCAGACCATCCAGCTCGTCCCGGCTGATCTCCTGCTTCTGCGCCACAAAAGCCTTTTCGATCGCCGCGGCAATCTTGTATCCGTTATATGATTCCATCCGCCCGTCGCGCTTGATAACACGACGCAACGAAACATCGGCGTTGCGGTTCACGGCAATCCCCTCTTCCATTCGACACTGTATATAGTGGTAAAAACCAGCTTGAAAGGCTGTAACACACTATATATTGTGTCGGCAGAACGGTCAAGATACTGGTGCGAAAATTGTGCTTTTCTGTCTGGAGCGGAGCGCCATGATCGCCGGCGGTGCGGCGGACCGGTGCGCACAAATGTTTGAAATCACACAGAATTTTTCGGAAAATCTTGATAATTCCTGTCAGAACGATACAATGGAGATTACACGCGTTTTGTCTGTGACCGAATTCACTGACCGGGCACAACGCGCACTCCGTTCGCAAAGGCGGCTCCGTGAGACGCTCCGGTCTCCGTCCATCACTCCTTTTCTCACTGATTGCAGCCACTCTGCTTGTTGGGGCGTGCCTCAATCCCATCATGGACCCGCCGCTGAGCTATGTGTTGCGGTTTGATGCGAACGGTGGCGTTGGGGTGGCTGACGCTCCCTACGATCAGGATTTCACGCTCGTTCTCGTTGGTGACCGGATAGACCTTCCCGGGCCGGGAACCATGAGTAACCTGCCCGAGGTCTTTCTCGGTTGGAACACGCGTCCGTCAGGCGCAGGAATCTTCTACGCTCCCGGCGACGCGATGACGATGCCATCGCATGATGTGACGCTCCACGCGGTGTGGGGGCCAGGCGGGGCAACGTTCACGATCACGTACAATGCCAACGGCGCTGACAGCGGTACGGTGCCGGTAGAGCAGACCAAGATTGAAGGGGTCGACCTCACGCTGGCGAGTAACACCGGCGGATTGGTGAGAAGCGAATTCACGTTTACCGGGTGGAACACTCAAGCCGACGGCAGCGGTACATTTTTCGCCGAAGGTGAATCGTATACAGACAATGCGAATTTGACTCTCTACGCTGAGTGGACTCCGAACACGTACTTCGTTTTCTTTGAGCCTGACGAAGGCACAGGAATTATGGCCCCGGTCGAAGTGGACTTCCAAGAGTGGATCGTCCTGCCGCCGAGTACATTCACTCGAGATGGGTTTACCTTCAACGGGTGGGCGGTCGTCCCGGCAGGTCCGATCATCTACATCAATGAGGCCAACTACCAACACGTTACAGTGGGAGACCAGACACTCTACGCGTTGTGGATCCCCGAACCTGAGTTTGCCGGGGGCGTCGGCACCGCAGTTGACCCGTATCAAGTGGCGACAGCCAACCATCTGAACAACGTGAGAAACCACCTTGGGGCAACATTCGCACAGACCGCGAACATCGACCTCGGTGTTTCCCCGTGGAATGAAGGTGACGGGTGGGAACCGATCGGGACCGACGCCACACCGTTTACCGGTTCATATGATGGGGGCGGATTTACCATTTCGGGACTGACGATCAATCGCTCGGAGGATAACGTTGGTCTGTTTGGTCGCATCAACGGAGCGACCATTGAGCGAGTCGGCCTCGAAGACGTCTCGGTTTCCGGGTTAATCAACACCGGAGCGCTCGTCGGTTCATCGGCCATCACTTCATCGTCGCTTGTTCGTGACTCGTATGCGATTGGCACAGTTGACTCCACCAGCTACCACACCGGCGGACTGATCGGGTTCGCCGGCGAAATGACGGTCGAGCGAAGCTTTGCGGCGGTGGCTGTGACGAGTACGGTAGCCTCACCCAGCAATCGCGTCGGCGGCCTGATTGGTCGGTCGAGCAGCGTCACTGTCAATGACAGCTACGCGGTCGGGTCGGTAACCACGACGGGCACGGAAGGCTTCATTGGAGGATTGTTGGGAGGGGGAGTCGGAACAACGATTAACCGAAGCTACGCAGCCGGTCGCATTACCACTGCCGGCGCTACCGCTGGTGGGCTGGTAGGCGATGGCGGTGGCGTCAATGTAACCGATTCGTTCTTCGACACGTACACAACCGGTATTGCGACCGGAATCGGACTCCCGCGGCCGACCGCGTCGATGCTGCGACAATCAAACTTTAACTTTTGGAACTTTTTGCCCGGTGGAACGTGGGCCATCGATGGAGATGTCTCCTACCCGTATCTCCAATGGTACAGCGGACCGGCTCCCGTCCCGGCGACTGCATTCGCGCTCCGGGACGTGGGACCGGCCGGCGGTTGGGTGTTCTACGATAAGGGTTTCTATAGCGACGGATGGCGATACATGGAAGCTGCGCCTGCGGATGCAAGTACCGGGATCGGATGGGGTGGAAGTGGTACGCTTGTTGACCTCACGTCGACGGAAGTCGGGACCGGATTGGAAAACACCGATCACATCATATCGATTCTCGGTGCGGGATCCTATGCTGCGGAACTCGCTCGTTCTCAGAACATCGCAGGTTTCACGGACTGGTTCCTTCCATCAGACGATGAGCTTCATCTTATGTATCTGAACCTGCACGCAGAATCCGTTGGTGGATTTGCGACGGCGAACCACTGGAGCTCGACGGCGGGTGCAAGTGACTTGTACGCGATCGCTCATTATTTTAACCCTTCGGGTGCTTTCGTTACACTGAGAAGCAATAGTTTCCGTGTCCGCCCCGCCCGCCGGTTCTGATGCGAACACCGCTACTCCTTTCAGCGCTCGCCACCGTGCTTCTGTTCGCGGTGATCACCGTTCTCGCACCCGAACCCATCCCCGATACCCAGTTTGGCGCGGATACGGACCGCATTGCTGCCATTCTCGTCGAACTATCAGACGCAGGGCATCTCGACGCGTATCGGCGCATGCTTGTCGTGGACTTCTTCTTCCCGCTCGCGTACACCGCGTTCTTCGTGTTCGCGCTTCGGGCTCTGTTTCGTGGGGCGCTGG
>SLTF01000165.1 GCA_007130025.1 Spirochaetales bacterium
CGCTCAGCTCCGAGTTCCAGGTGACCAACAACCAGCAGGTGAGCGTGTCGGGCTTCATGGTGGAGCACCAGTCGCGCGACCTTCTGGGCACCACCCGGGCGGTGATGGTGCGCTCGATGGAAGTGGGCGGAACGCGCTACGTGATGCCGAGCCGTGGCCCGATGATGGGTGGCGAGGCGTGGGGCGGCCGTGGCGGACGATCTGCACCGGACGGTGCCCGCAATTTCGGACCGCAGGGACCGATGCCGCGCGGCGGCCGCCGATAGTCGCGACGGAACGGCCACGGCGTTCCGCGCCGGTGTTATTCCCTTCGCCTGCGACGGTGGACCCACGTCCCCGCCGCGGGCATACTGTTGTCATGAGCGCCAGCGTCCTGATCGTTGAAGACGAACCCGAGCTGAACCGGATGATCAGCGACTTCCTCGCGGCTCGCGGGTACCGCGCGAGTTCAGTGTTTGACGGTCCGGCGGCGCTTCGAGCGGTCTTTGAACACCCGCCCGACATCGTGGTGCTTGATCTCAATCTCCCCGCGCTTGGCGGCCTGGAGGTCGCCCGCACCATCACATCAGAGACCGATATCCCCATCATTGTGACCACCGCGCGCGGTGAGGAAGAAGACCGGCTCGAGGGCTTTCGAAGCGGTGTGGACGACTACCTCGTGAAGCCGTTCAGTCTGCCCGAGCTTGCGGCGCGTATCGAGGCGATCCTGCGCCGCGCGACGAGGCCCACGGGAACCCGCGGCGGCGACGAGTTGGCTGACGGACCGCCGGTAGTCGCCGGTCCGCTTCGCCTCGACCAAGCGCGTCGGGAGGCGTTTGTCCATGGGAAGCCGGTTTCGCTGACCGCGGTGCAGTTCGCAATCCTCATGCGCATGGCCAGGAGTCCCGGGCGAGTGTTCACGCGGCTTCAGTTGCTGGAGAGCTTTCAGGACCACGCATTCGACGGGTACGAGCGAACCATCGACGTGCACATCAAAAACATCCGAAGGCGAATTGAGGCGGATCCGCACCACCCACGGATCCTCGAGACCGTTCGCGGTGTTGGCTACCGGGTGGTGGGCGGGCGGACATGAAGCTTGGTATTGCCTTTCGGTTGGTGGTGAGCCATCTTCTGCTGGTGGCTCTCGGGTTGGCGGTGTTCGTGGGGGTTATCGGTCTGGTGACGGACCGCGTCGCAACGGCGGCCGGACAGCGTGCCGACCAGGCAACCGCCGCCCGACTTGCGCCGTGGATCGAGCGCTACTACCGGGAGCGCGGATCGTGGGTTGGGCTCGCGCGCTTGCTTGATGAGCGCCGCCTTCCCCTCGATGAAGCGCCACAGGACGGCCTGCAGCGGGTACGCCCGATGATGCCACATCGGGGGCCGCGTCTTCCATGGGCTGAACAATCCTGGATGCCTGACCGGATGATGATGCCTTCTGACCCTCAGGTGCGGATCCTGCTGGAGCAGCCCCTTCTTCTTCTTGATCCCTCGGGTGGGGAGATCCTGTCACGTGGAGTATCTCCAGCGCTGATCGAGGCACGGAAGCGTGATCCATCCAACGGGGCAACCATCGGTGATCCGCAATCGCCGCTCGCGATCCTCTTTGTGGGCAGCATGGTGAGCCCGGAGGCAAACCCGGTCCGTAGGCTTTTTTCGCGGGCAATCGCCGCGGCGTCGCTGGTAACCATTATCGTGGTGCTGGCTGGGGCCACGATCGCCTCACTGTTGTGGACGCGGCGGCTCGTACGACCCGTGCGGGCGATGGCGACCGCTTCGTCCGCCATGGCCGCGGGAGACTACCGCGTTCGTGTCGCGGTAACCTCAGGCGGTGATGAACTGGCCGAACTCTCCGGCGCCTTCAACGAAATGGCTGCGCAGGTCGAGGCGCAGGAAGCGACGCGCCGTCGCTTCGTGGCCGATTCCGCCCACGAGCTGCGGACCCCGCTCGCTCTGCTTTCCGCGCGCGTGGAGATGCTCGAGAGCGGCGTTTACGCCCCCGGCGCCGAACAGTGGCGCCGGTTGCACGCCGATATCGCGCGCATGCAGCGCCTGGTCGACGACCTGCAGACGCTCTCGCGCCTTGAAGGGAACCGGGTTGCGCTTCGCAGGGATCGACTGGATCTGGCGACGGTGGCTCGCGGTGCGATTGCCGCCTTCGAGCCGATCGCCGCAGAGCGGTCGGTGCGGCTGGTGTGCGACTGCCGCGAGGTCACGGTGTTGGCAGACCCGGAACGGCTGCACCAGATCGTGGCCAACCTCATGAGCAACGCGATTCGGTACACACCCGCCGGCGGACGGGTGGTAGTGGGCTCCGGCTTCGGTGGGGCCACACCATCAGCCGGGATGCCGGGTCCGGAGTTTGTTGGTTCGGGCGGTCAACTCTGCACCGCGGTGCTCTGGGTGGAAGACGAGGGCCCCGGCATCCCACCGGGGGATCGCGAGCGAGTATTTCAACGCTTCGTCCGCCTGGACGAAGGCCGGGACCGCACACACGGTGGCAGCGGACTGGGCCTCGCGATTTCCGCCGAGCTCGCCCGCCTGCACGGCGGTACCATTCGGGTCGAGGACCGAGCAGTGGGGACCGGTGCGCGGTTCGTGCTTACTCTGCCGCGAGGCGAGTGACCGATTCGCGCTCATTGACCCGTTCCCGCTGAACGGCTAGACTTGCTCCCGGAGGAGGCTCCCTCATCCCCACCTCGCACCGACTGATCGCCGGTTCCGCCACGAGTCTGTCAGCCGTTCCCGACGGGTCCGTTCATCTCATCGTTACGTCGCCGCCCTATCCGATGATTGCCATGTGGGACGAGGTGTTCTCGGCGCAGGATCCGGCGATCGGGGTAGCGCTTGCGGCAGGCGACGGCGGTGGCGCGTTCGCCCGCATGCACGGCGTGCTGGATGCCGCGTGGGTCGAGTGCGTCCGGGTGATGCGCCCCGGGGGAATCCTCTGCGTCAACGTGGGTGATGCGGTTCGCACCATCGGGGAGAGCTTCCGGCGATACCCCAACCACGCCCGGATTTCGCAGACGCTCGATGATCTGGGGCTTCAGGCGCTTCCCTTGATTCTCTGGCGCAAGTCGACCAACGCGCCCAACAAGTTCATGGGGTCGGGTATGCTGCCGGTCGGTGCGTACGTGACACTGGAGCACGAGTACGTGCTGGTGTTTCGCCGTGGCGGACTCCGGCGGTTCACCAGCGAGGAACGCGTCGCGAGGCGCCGAAGCGCGTTTTTCTGGGAAGAGCGAAACCACTGGTTCTCAGACGTGTGGGAGCTCCAGGGGACGAGGCAGAACCGCGACGTATCTCCCGCGACGGCTCTGATCGTCGCCGATTCGGCGGCGGCTGCCGACCGTGATCGAACGGGGGCGTTTCCGCTCGAACTCGCCTATCGACTCATCTGCATGTTCAGCATCGCCGGAGACACCGTGCTCGATCCCTTTGCGGGAACCGGCACGACAACGCTGGCGGCGATTGCCGCGGGCCGCCACAGCGTGGGAGTAGAGCGTGAGGCTCAGCTGGTGGCCGAGGCGGCCGAACGGGCGATTGCTTCCCGCGACCTGCTGAACCGCCGGGTCAGAAATCGCCTCACCGGCCACGTCGCCTTCCTTCGCGCGCGGGAGGAGGCCGGAAAGCCCGCCCCGCGGTACCACAACGATCCGCACGATGCGCCGGTGGTGACGCGGCAGGAGACCGAACTGGAGCTCCGTGAGGTCGACCAGATCACCAGAACGGGCCCGTCGGATCCTGCAGCGTCGGCAGCTACACTGCAGGTGAACTACCGGCCGCTCAGTCGAAGCAGCCCTGAAGCGTGACGCAGTCGTCGGGCAATGCCATCCGCGCCTCGATCAGGGCGTCGA
>SLTF01000430.1 GCA_007130025.1 Spirochaetales bacterium
ATGGTCGAGTTGGGGCGAATACTCGACGAACAGCGAATGCACGATCAGGCGTTGGAGTTTCTGCGTGCAGCCCATCGGATCGAGCCCAACTCGGTGGAGGTGAACACCAACCTGGGAAACGTCTACCTCAACAAAGGAATGTATAACGACGCGATCACCCACTACCGTCGCGCGGTGGATCAGCGGCCCAACGACACGGCCATGCGCTACAATCTGGCGCTCGCGTATATTGGCGGGAGCCGGTTTGCCGAGGCGCAGGAGGCGTTGAACCACGTGATTCGCCTTGATGCCAACTACTGGGTTGCCCACCACCGGCTCGGCGAAGTCCTGATTGCCATGAACCAACCGGAGGACGCTCGAAGGGTGCTTCAGCAGCTGCTGCAACGGAATCCGCAGTACGTCGCCCGTGGCGAGGTCGAGGCAGTTCTCGCCGGGTTGTAAGCGATTCTGGCTGACCGTCCGCCGCGCGGTTGACGCGGCGGGCCGCCTTTCGTACCTTTCATAGAGCTCAGCACACAGAGGTGAACCATGTCCGACGCAACCGAGAACGTTATCATCATCGGGTCCGGCCCCGCCGCGCACACCGCCGCAATCTACACCGCCCGCGCGGAGCTCAAGCCGCTCCTGTTCGAGGGCTTCATGGCCGCAGGCGTGGCTGCCGGAGGACAGCTCACCACCACTACCGAAGTAGAGAACTATCCCGGCTTTCCCGAGGGCATCCAGGGCCCCGAACTCATGGACCGCATGCGGGCGCAGTCGATCCATCATGGATGTCGTATCAAGACCGAGACCATCGCATCGGTAGATTTTTCCGCGAAGCCCTTTACCGTCACCACCGAGTCAGGAACCGCGTACCAGGCAAAGGCGCTGATCCTTGCCACCGGTGCCACGGCAAAGCGTATGCACCTTCCGGGCGAAGAGACCTACTGGCAGCGCGGAATTTCCGCCTGTGCGGTGTGCGACGGTGCTCTGCCGATCTTTCGTAACCAGCCGCTGGTGGTGATTGGTGGTGGAGACAGCGCCTGCGAAGAGGGGAGCTTTCTCACCAAGTTTGGCAGCACCGTGATCATGCTGGTGCGCCGCGATCAGCTTCGCGCCTCCAAGGCGATGCAGAAGCGCGTACTGGAAAACCCCAAGATCGATATCCGCTGGAACACCGAGGCAGCGGAAGTGCTCGGCGACGGCAAGGTGATGACCGGCATCCGCGTGAAGAGCAACAAGTCGGGTGAGGAGACCACCATCGAGGCGAAGGGGCTCTTCTACGCCATTGGCCACGTTCCCAACACCGAGTTTCTGAACGGACAACTGGAAACCGATGAAACCGGCTACCTGGTGACGCGCGGGAAAACTACCGAAACAAGCATCCCCGGCGTGTTTGCCGCAGGCGACGTGCAGGACAAGAAGTACCGCCAGGCGGTCACCGCCGCGGGAAGTGGGTGCATGGCGGCGCTGGAAGCCGAGCACTATCTGAATTCGTAGAGCTCGCTCAGGTGCGGCCCACCAGAGCGGCCAGCTGTTCGCGGCTGATTTCGGTCCAGAGCGGCCGCCCGTGCGGGCATCGCGGTTCGGGAAGGGCGAAGATCTGCTGCAGCAGGGTGATTGCGCCGGTAGTGTCGAGGCGGTCGCCCTGTTTTACCGCCGCCTTACACGCCATCTGCGCGTAGAATCGCTGCACCAGTTCTTTTGGGTGGCGCGTTACTTCGCGTATTGTTTCAACCACCTCATCCTGATGCCGCAGGTAGGCTGCACCAAGCGCGGTAATGCTCCAGCGTCCGGGAGCGTCTCGCTCCGCGCATATCCCGAGCGCCGCGATTTCCTCTCGGCGCTCGCGCAGCACCCGGTCTTCCTGTTCGTCAACCTCAACCAAAATTGGCACCAGCAGCTCCTGCACGCCGCCCTGTGAACGGAATCGGTCGTAGAGAATTCTCTCGTGTCCGGCGTGCTGGTCCACAATCAGCAACCGGTCCCCGCGCTCCACGAGCAGGTAGAGATTGAAGGCGCAGCCGAGGTAGTGAAACCCCTCGGCGTCTGCGATCCCGGGTGCGGTCTCCGGGTTGCTTGCCCGGTTGGAGACGACGCCCGGGCCGGCAGCGGGCGACTCGTTCGCCAGGCGGAGTTCGTGCAACGGCCGGTAGACCGCCGGGGCTCGCTCGCCGACCATATCTGCGGACCGATCTGCGAACGCCGGAAACGGGAGCGCCGGAGACGGGAGCGCCGGAGAAGGCAATACTCGCTCGGCGACCACCGATGCGTGCAGAAAGGCCGAGATGCTCTCGACGGTGCGGCGGTGAATGTCGGGGAGGTTTCGAAAGCGAACTTCGCGCTTCGCGGGATGAATGTTGAAGTCGACCAGTGCCGGGTCGCACTGAACGAATAGAAAACAGACGGGGTGACTGCCGCCGGGGGCAACCGGATCAAAGGCGTGTTCGATCGCCTGCACCAGGGCGTACTCCCAGACGCGGCGACGGTTCACAAAGACCTGGGTGAGGCGACGGTCGCGGCGCAGCAGGGCGGCGCCGGTGGTGACGGCGGAGAGCGAGAAGCCGTCGCCACTGCCGGTAATGGTTGAGAGGAGCTTTCGGTCGCCGAGCTCCGGATAGCAGGCGAGAAGACGCGCCTCGGCGTCGGACGCAGGTAGGAAGAGGCGCAGATCGCCGTCTACAAAGAAGCGAAGGGTCACCTCGGGAAAGGCGGCAGCCTTGTCCAGGAGCACCGTCCGACAGAGGCCGCCTTCGCTTGCGGCCCGCTTGAGGAAACTCCGGCGGGCGGGAACGCAGTAGAAGAGGTCCTCTACGGTAACGCGCGTTCCGCGAATCGCCTCGCAGGCAGAAAGCGCCACCACGCTCCCGCCGTGGACCGCCAGTTCATACCCGGGCCGGTCGTCGTGTTGTCCGCTGCGGATGGTGAGCCTCGCCACCGAGGCCACGCTGGAGAGCGCCTCGCCGCGGAAGCCGAGGCTCGAGACGCGCTCGAGGTCTGCCTCTGTCTCGATCTTGCTGGTGGCGTGGGGCAGATGACAGAGTTCGAGGTCTTCGCGACTCATCCCCGAGCCGTTGTCCACCACCTCGATTCGTGCGCGGCCGCCGTCCGCGATGTGGAGATCAATCCGATCGGCACCGGCGTCGAGGGCGTTGTCGAGCAGCTCACGCACCACCGCCTGAGGTCGGTCGATCACCTCACCGGCGGCGATCTTTCGCGCCACCTCGTCTCGCAGCAGCTGCACCGGTCGGTTCTGGCTCATGGCTGCATGGTATCTGCGCGGAGGTGGGGGTGCAAGCGGCTAGAACTGAATCCGTCCCTCGATCCCCGCCTGAATTCCCAGAATGAACATCCGCTCGCGTACCGCGTCGAGGTCGAAGGGCTTCCAGCCGAGGCCGAGGTCGAAGTAAGCGCGCACCGAACCCTGGTCGGGGAGCTCCAGCGAGGTCTCGTGGCCGAGCAGCACGGTGACCTCGTTTCGCCAGCGATCTTCCCGGAACTGCAGGGCGGTGACGGTGAGCCGTTCGCTGTGCTGGTAGTAGGCGCCACGCTCGATTGCCGGCTGCAGCGCTTCGATACCGAAGATGGAGTCCGGTTCGTTCCTGCGACGAAAGGCGATTACCGACTCCACGTCGATCTGCGTATCCTCGGGCGCGCTGATTCCCACCGCGTGGTCAATGGCAAGGCTGCGGTTGCGCCGGCCGAAGAAGGCGCTCTCCGAGAGGACCTGCGTGTCAATCTGGTACGTTCCGTCGGTGCGGCGGTCCTGGATGCGGAAATCGAGGCTGTTTCGAAACTCATCGCTCTGGTAGAAGCTCACCAGCTGATAGGCGCCCAGCGATCCAAAGAGGTTCACCGCCGCGGCGGTGAGGTCAAGCTGCCACGTGACGGTATCGGTGACCGAGTCCGCGTCGCGCACCAGCGAACGTCGCAGGGCGGTGCGCACGCGGTGCGGCACGAAGAGGTCGCGGATGGTGGATCCGAAGTTTCGCTGGTAGGTGAGCGACGCCTCCGGATCATAGCGCGCGCTCGACAGCCCCTCCGTGTCCGCGGCGAAGAGCAGATCGTCCGCCGGACCGAGCAGTTCGTAGAACGGGGGTGAGGCGAAGAAGTAGCGCTGCTCGCCAAAGGCGCTCCAGAACGCGGCGATGTCGTCGCGGTAGCCGTCGTGGTCCGGAGCGACGGTGGTGAACGCAGCGGCCCGGGAGTACGCGGGTGTCAGCGACCAGGCGCTGAATCCCGGCCCGCCGAATCGAAGCGGCGTCGACAGCGCCAGCGAGCCCCGGTTCCGTTGCGTTCCGCGCGTGGCGCTCTGGTTCTGTATGTCCCAGTTGGGTTCGACCTGCACCGATGCGCGGTCGTAGTCAAACCGCAGTCGTGTCTCCGAGCGGGTGTCGCGGGCGATGCCGCTCCCGTCAACGTTGGGTGCGAGCAGCCCGTAGCCGCTGATCCAGGAGCTTGCGTAGTCAAGATCATCCGACAACTGAAACCCGCCGGACGAATGGACAAAGGTCATCTGCGTGAAGACCGACGGGTTGTCGCTCCAGCTCGACTCCAGGCGGATCCGCCACGTCTGCGTCAGGTTCTCGCCGCGAAGCCGGGCGTTGGCGTCTACCCGGGCGACGCCGAGCTCTTCTCCGGTGAGGATCAGCGCATTGGAGCGAAAGAGCGAACTTACCGGGCTGCGGTAGCTGCGACGGTAGCTCTCCAGCAGCACCACCGGTGACGCGGCGGCGGGAATGCGAAGGGCGTGGCCACCGGTGAAGGTGGTGGTCTCCTCCGAGACCGCCATGGAGAAGTCGGTCTCCACGCGAGCCCCCACGACGGTAGAGCGCAGCGCGGTGGCGGAGGAATAGAGCCCCGCGCCGGTTCCGGCCGCCGCATCGGTAGTGAACCCGGCGCTTCGCACGCTCATGTCGTGGTCGAGCTCCATGTCGCGCACCACATCGACGCCGGCCCAGCGCCAGATGGTGTCGGGTCGCTGCCACGAGAGCGCCAGCCGCGACGTCCCCTCCAGCGTGATCCGACTGTCCGCCCAGTGCACCTCATCCAGATAGATCTCGCCCGCGCTGGTGTTCTCCATGCCGATCGACAGCCGCGTAAGGTCCCGCCCCGCCGCCGGCGGATCCACTGTGAGCTGCGCACCGGCGGGAAGGTCCACCCCGTCGATGGTGACGGTCCGCGACGCCACATCGAGCTCAACCCGCCGCCATCGGGAGCCCAGCAGAGTCTCCGCGTCGGGGAGTGGGATTTCCGCGAAGATACCGCGTGCTCCGTCTCCAGCCTCGTCGGTGAGCGAGATCGTCAGCACGGGGGCATCTCCGGTGTCCGAGAGACTCGCAATCCGAAGATAAAACACCAGCTTGTCGTACCGCCGGAAGGGCACCGGCGTGACGTAGTCGACGATCTTCCACTGCGGATCCGTGAGTCCGTCCCAGCTGACGCGCAGCACCCGCTGGGCATCGCGCGACTCGGGATGAAAGACGTCGCGCACCTCGGGGTACTGGTCGATCAGCCGCGGCGCCCCGGACGGACGGTCGGTCACCTCGCGCACGTTGACGTCCGGCGGCACGAAGGGGCCGTCCTCAGGGGTGCCACCGGGAGCCGGGGTTGTGGACGCAACCGCCGGCCGCGCACCCTGCACGCGGAAGTCACCGAAAAGCAGCCGGCCCGCCGTTGAGGGTGCACCGTTTCTCACCACAATGACGCGGATCGCTCGCGTCTCGGCCAGGAGGCGACGCTCTGCCGCGTCCAGGGTGATTTCTTCGGTCTGCCATCCCTCCGCGGTCAACGCGGCATTTACCTCGCGGGTAAACACCAGCTCCGGAACCTCGCGGTCCAGCACGCCGTTCCCGGTGCCGTCTTCGCTCAACACCAGGTTGCGCCCGGGAGCTACCGTGCCAGCGCGCAGGACGCCGACGCCGGGATGATTGAACAGAAAACTCGGCAGCAGTGGACTCGACCCCTCGTCCAGAACGCCGTCGTCGTCCAGGTCTTCGTCCGTCGCGCCAATCTGCAGAAAGACGCGGACGTTATTGATTTCGCTCGGCGGAAGGTCAAGGCCGGTGTCCAGCGACGGGAGCGCCCGCCAGCGGAAGGTGATGCCGGTGGCATCCGAGAAATCGCGCCGACCGCCGGGAACCCGGAGTTGTGCACCGACCCAGTCGTCTCCATCGAGCTCGTGATCCATCACCATGATGTTTCCATCGATGCCGTCGGAGTCGGCGCGGGCGGGATAGGGGCCGATCCGCGAACCAGGGCCATAGGGGAAGATGCGCGAGGCGGGCAGGCTCGCGGTGTACTCCTGCAGGCCCCCACCGCTGAAAACACCAGCCTCCGTAAAGTAGTCGCGGAAGAAGAGTCTGCCGCGCGATGCCTGCGTCACGGTCCCCGGCAGCGCGCCGACGTCGGCATCATCCGGAGGCGCAGACGGAAACATCGCGAACTCGGCGGCGGGGATGCGGGTCTCGCGCTCTTCCATGCCCAGGAGGCGCAGGATGCCGGTGGTGTCGGGGTTGGTGAGCTGGACGGCGCCGTCGATGAAGCCCTGAAAGGTGGGGCGATTCCAGTCGAGGCGGGCGCTTGCGGTGATGGCGCCGGGGTGGTCGTCGGGCGTTATCGAGTAGGTGTTGCCCAGGACGTTCCAGCGGACGCCGAAGGCGAGCTGCAGGTCGAAGGTGTCGTTCAGGCGGATACGGTTTCCCGATGCGAAGAGCAGGTCACCGCCGGAGCCGTCGGAGAGGTAGCTGCGATAGCTCACGTCGATTACGTCGTTGGGGGCTACCGGGAAACTGGTGGAGAGTTCACCGGTAGAGTAGTTCACCGTGAAGCTGTTGTCGGGGCGGCCGTTTCGGGTCACCGAGACCGAGCCGGGAATGGCGCCGGGGCCGATCGATATTGCGTTAACCGGGCGCAGCGCACGGGTCAGAATCTGGAAGTCGGTGTAGCCCTCCTCGGTGGTGCGGTTGGGGCCGTAAAGCCGGGGAAAGGTGGGGGTTGCGGTGGCGAATGGGTAGCGGCCGGCCGGATCGCGCAGCTCCACGGAGGCGTCGCCCACGATCAGTTCGCGCCGCTCCTCGGCGAGCGAGAGCGTCAGCCCCGCCGGCGAGCGCTCGCGGCTGCTTTCGCGCAGCACCAGCGCGGTGGTGAGGTCGGTCTCTCGCTGCAGGTTGAAGCCGGAGACGTCGTAGCGGTTCTGCAGCTCGAAGGGCGAGAACCGGCCGGGCTGGTAGACGAGGAGGGTCGCCCCCGGACCGCCGGTCAGGTTTACCTGCAGGCTGTTCAGGTTGATGCCGTAGTACTCAACATCGTCGAACTCGAAGTTGACTCGACCTGACACGTTGAGCAGAAACTCGTCGGGCGGCCGGTCGGTCTCACCGATCAGCGCGTCAACGCCGAGTCCCGTCGACCCAACCGGAACGCCGCCGACGGAATAAAACACCAGCACCCTGCCCGTCGCTGGGCGGCGCAGGAAGACGAAGCCTTCGCTCGTGGAGAAGACCGCCTCGGCGTCGAGGTTGATGCGTTCGTAGAAGCGCCCGTCGTCTCCCTGGAAGCTGCCGTCGGCGGATTCGCGGAAGACCTGCAGGTCCTCTACGTTGCGGTCGGGCAGGACGAAAAATCGGCCGCGAATGAAGGCGGATGGCTCGATGCGTCGCTCGTCGAGCTCGTTCATTCCGAAGAAGCGGCGGCGGTCGGTGGATGAGGGTTCGTAGCGCAGGAGCAACTCGTGGAGGGTGGTCTCGCTTCGGAACTCGGCCGAGGCGCCGGGGGCGTTCTCGAGCGACTCGTTGAAGTCGATGTAGGGGTAGGGCGAGATGGAGAGCCCGGCGTTCCCTACTCGCACCGACTGGACGAACTCACCTTCCTGTCCCTGATAGCCCAAGAGTACGGTGTTGAACTCAAAATCGTTGATGAAGGTTGTCTCGAAGAAGAACCGCTCGTAGAGCCAGAGCGAGATGGTGAGATCGACGATGTTGTAGAAGGGGCGCCGCTGCATGGCGGGGAAGGCGTAGGGAAAGGTGACCCGCCGTCCGTCGGGAGGGATTGGCGGGTGGAAGGCCCAGCCGAGGGTTCCCCCAATGCCGGTGCGCCAGGAGCCGTCGATGAAGAGATCGACGTCGGCGTCGCCGAGCTGGGCGGAAAAGAGCGCCGACGGCGCGTCGGGAACGAGCATGCGGTCGATATCGCTCTGGGCGCGAATCGCCGGAGCCAGGAGCAGGAGAACAAGGGCCGGCAGAAGTATTCGCGCCGTACTACGCATCGATGCGCCATTATTTGCGGAATCGTCGGTTATGTAAACGGCGCCCCCTTCCGAAATTCAAAGAAGGCAGTATACTGAAGCAATATCCTTGCGCGCGGAGTGTCGATCATGCGAAAAACCGGAACAATAGCAGGGGCGATCATCGCGATTGCCGCGATCCTGGTGGTGATTCATCTTGCCGTCCAGGAGCTGGCGGTCATCCTGCGCTGGAGCTGGGATCAGCGGATGATTCTGCTCTTCGTCGGGCTCGCCCTGGACCTCGTCTTTACGGTTGACTTTCTGGTGCGCTCCTACTTCGCGCTCCTTCACCGGCGGATGGGGAGGTACTTCTTCCGCGAGCGCGGATGGATCGATTTTCTGGCTTCAATTCCAATTCTGTTGCTCATCTCCGGACCGCCGGTGCTCGCCGCGATGGCTGGAACAGCCACCATTGCCGGGTTGAGTCGGGTGGCCAATGTCATCGAGATCACCAAGGCGGTACGGATTGGACGCGGACTTCGCCTCCTGCGCGTGCTGAAGCTCTTTCCCGTGCAGACCGAGGACGATTACGGCCCCTCGAGCTTTCACCGGCTGCTGGCAGCGGCGGTCTGCTCAATCGCCATCCTCGGTTTTCTCGCGGGACTCGCCCCGGTCTGGATCAACGTTGACGGTCTGGAAGCACGAGCCGAGGCACGTTTTGACACCATCGTTCGTATGGTCGATGAAGGAAATCTGACACAACCGGGGGGGCAGGCGATGCTCTCCACCCTGGTGACGCTCGAACCGGATCTGTTGGCAATTCACGACGGCGAACGGCGGGTTTACTCGCGCCACTCTGCCGAGTACCACGCAACGCACCTTGGCCCCCAGGACTATCTCTATCTGCAGTCGGGATCGGTCGGGCTCTTTTTTGACATTCGGCCTATTCACGTTGCTGCCGCACGCGCGAACCTCAGCATGCTGGTGATGATTCTTGGGGTGTTGCTCGTAGCCTTTGCTACCCCGCGGAGGAATCGGGAGTAACCCGGCAGGACAGGTCATGGTTGTCTCGATGATTCAGTTCATTATCGAACTACCGGACGTGACGTCCATCAAAGAGAAACGGCGGATCGTGCATTCGGTTCGGGATCGGCTGATCCGAAAGTACAAGCTTTCGGTGGCGGAGGTCGATCTGCAGGAGAGCCTCGCCTATTCGCAGATTGGTGCAGCCCTGGTCTCCAACTCAAAGCGGTACGGGGAGACGGTCATGCACAAGGTGCTCGCCTTTCTGGAAGACGAATGCGAGGGCCGGCTGCACGACGTGCAGATTATCTCTGAACAGTACTGACGCTACACCGGAAAGAGGTAGAGGTCGGAGATCACGTGTTCGCGATCGAAGCGAAAAACCTCCGCTCGGCGGGGATCGGCCGTCATGCGCAGCGAGAAGACGTGTTCGATCCCTTCGAAGCCGGCGACCTTGGCGGTAATCACAAAATCAAAGGTCTGAATCGCTCCCTCGTCGGCCGGTATTGATCGGGGCCAGAAGAGATAGGTTCCGTGGGTGCCCGTTCCCAACTGGAAGGGGTTCTGCCAGCGCGGGTCAAACATGGGAACGAGACCGGAATCCTGATGCAGTTCGACGTCGATTCCCTCCATTGGTTCAAAGGTAAGTCCGTGAAAGACCCTCCCTTTGATGGTGGGAAAATTAAAGTGGGGGCCATCGACGGCTGGAGCGGTTGGCTCGGCGTCACCGTAGTAGGAGCGCTTGACGAACGAGACGCGTCGAAGCGCCTCGTGAGCCATGGTCACCACGTCGATCAGCGTCTGAGGGTTCTCGGAGATGTCGGTCTCCACGTGGGCCATTCCGCGCGCGGACGTGACGTACCGCGACGGCAAGCGGTTGAGTACGTAGCACGCGGCGTCGAGTC
Source organism: Spirochaetales bacterium (assembly GCA_007130025.1). Classification (GTDB taxonomy): domain Bacteria; phylum Spirochaetota; class Spirochaetia; order DSM-27196; family PWMO01; genus PWMO01. The sequence continues at coordinate 10,129 of SLTF01000430.1, forward strand.
GGCAGAGTCGCGAGGTACTGTAGTTGTGGGGATTGCCGGACGCTTCTTCCTCGTCGCAGATTTCGTTGACGATCTGGAGGACCTCGTCCTCCATCAGGTTATGAATCTCCAAATGAGACCCCCCGGCCAAACTCACGCTGGATCTGGAAAAGCTCCTCCAGCGTATCGATGGTCTCACGGAAGTCACGCACGGTCTCTTTGAGTGAAAAGTAGTTGAGGCCCGCGTAGTAAATCTTGGAGAAGATTGAGAACGATATCTCGCCGTCGGCTGTCTCAAGATTGAAATAGCAACCGAACTCGTAGCAGATGTGGACGATGTCCTCCAACCGGCTGCGGATGAAATCGGCAAAATGGGGTGAGAACGAGAAGGTAAAGGCCAGCTCGAGAAACTTGCTCTCCCGGTCTATGAACAGCCCACCCTGAAAGCCGTCGTCGCTTTCAAAGCCGGCGGAGTAGCTGTCCTCGAGCAATTCTCCATCCAGCACCTCGTACCCCAGTTCGCGAAAGAGTACCTCGGTGCGGCGGATCCGCTCCTTCATGAGTTTGGAATACTTCATCGAGTGCTCCGCATGGGTTCCAGTCTACTACGAACCATCGGTTGTATCAATCTTGCCGGGGAGGTAGTCCCAGTTGATGTTCGCGGTGCTGCGGTAGATGTTCTGACGGACCCGCGGGTTGTGACGGTGCAGTTCACGGATCATCGGCTTGAGTACGGTGCGGATGTTTTTCTCCTTCAGGGGGCAGTCGATGGAGACGATCGGGAGTGCGAGGCGGTCGGCAATGCGCACGATTTCCTCTTCGGTGACGCGGCAGAGCGGACGGATGATGTGCAGCCGTCCGTCGAACAGCGGCTGCTTCGGGTTCATGGTTGCGAACTCGCCGCGAAAGCAGAGGTTCATCAGCGTGGTTTCCACGATGTCGTCGAGATGATGGCCAAAGGCCACCAGGTTGGCGCCGCGTTCGCGCGCCACGTCAAACAGCACCCGCTTGCGGTTTCGGGCGCACAGGTAGCAGTCAAACCGTCCCCGAAACGACGGGGGAAACATCGACATGGGGATGGAGGTAAACGGCACGTCAATCGCCGCGAAGTAGCGCTCAAGCGCCCGACGGTCGGACGCCGAGAGCGCGTGTTCACGCCAGTCCACGTGGATCGCCTCGACGGTATACGAAATTGGCAGCCACCGTCGTCTCAGGCTGAGTGCGAGAGCGAGCGAGAGGGAATCCTTACCGCCCGAGATTCCGACCAGCACGTGGTCGCCTTCGGCGATCATCGCGTGTTCGTTGATGCCGCGGCCAACGTTCCGGACGAAACGCTGCAGCCACGGGGGAGTTTCTCCGTGACGAATGATCCTTCGCAGCTCCGGAAAACTCGATTTGGATGTCTCCAACTCCAGCGGCTCGGCTGGTGGTGCACCGTCAGCAGGCAAGCAGTGCCTCCGGATTGCGCACCTCGGCGGCGATCTCCGGGGCAACCACCAGGCGGAGCCGTCGCAGGGTGCGGGTGAAATCGCCGATGACGCCGGTGGTGAACACCGTATCCGACATCGGGTAGTCGAGCGCCTTCCCATCGTGCACCACGGGAAGATGCACCTCAAAGCTGATGTTCTCCGGCACGTCGATGATCACCGCCTCGGGGGGGACCGATGCCGCGAGAGCGCCGTCGAGCCGGGAGGCAATCCGAGCTTCCAGTTCGGCGCGGACGGAGAGGTCGGTGACCGCGGCGTGGATCGGGTTTGCGGGATCGAAGGCCACCTCGTAGACCGGCTGATGGAGCCTGCGGTTATAGACGCGGCGGATGAGATCGAAGACCGGGTAGTCGCGCTGGGCAAACTGAACGAAGAACAGATCGTCGTCGAGGCCGTAGAGGTCGCTCGGTTGGATGACCCCCTCGCACAGCGCCAGATGGACCGCCTTCTTGATCATGGCGGTTGCCACCCGCACCGTGCGGTGCCAGTAGACCGCGCGGTACATCAGATACTTTGCGAAGAGAATACTCTCCACCGCCGAGATGCCCGATGCCTCGAGGGCGATGCCGTTTCGACCCGATGTCTGGAGGCGGCTGAGGATGAAGTCGATGTCCTGCACGCCGTAGGGAACCCCGCAGAAATAGGCGTCGCGGTTGAGGTAGTCGAGCTTGTCGGGATCGAGGGTGCCGGAAAGGATGGCTCGGAAGAAGGCAACTTCGCTCCCCTCGGTGGCGGGGAGGGTGGTATCGACAATGGCGGCCACCATCGCCGGATCGGCGTGTACCGAGTTACGGATCACCGAGACAACCGGATCACTCTGAACGAGCTCAGCGGTGAGCACCTCGTGCTCCTTCAGCGCGAGCTCCTTGAAGCTGTGGGTGTAGGGAAAGTGTCCCAGGTCGTGCAGCAGGGCGGCAACCAGGAAGGCCTTTACCCCCTCGAGACTCACATCCAGGTGCGGATCCACCACCAGCAGGCGGCGGATCATCCGACGGGCGATGTCGAACACCCCGAGGCTATGACTGAGCCGGGTGTGGGTGGCTCCGGGATAGACGAGGTAGGCAGGGCCGAGTTGTTTGATGCGTGAGAGTTGCCGGCACGCGGGGGTGTCGAGCAGCTTCTGAATCGGCTCGGAAACGTAGATATGTTTCCACAGCGGATCGCGTATTGGCTTCTGGTAATCGCGTTCGAGGTGGTCTACAATGCGGGAATCCATGTGGAACGCATTCTACCGCAGGACGCGCTGTTTGACCAACGGTTTCGCGCGAAGGGCGGCACCGGTTGTACTCTGTCTGCTCGCCGTGCTGATCTTCGCCGCGTGCGCGCGCCCTCGGACCGACGGTGACGCGCCGGTCACCGCTGGAGAACGGGCGTCAACGCCCGCAACCACCCAGGATTCTCAGGAGTCGGCATCTGCGATCCCGGCACAATCCGGTGGCACCGACGAGGCTGTCGGGCAGCCGGACGCTCCCCGGGCGGAGACCGCCTCACTGAACGCGCCACGGTTTCTGCTTCCCGAGGGACGTCTGCAGCGCCTGCCACCGGCGGATGCATTCATTGGAGATCTGGTAGACAGTGCAACCGCGCTCCAGTCGGATGTCTATGCAACCGCCCGCGCCTTTCTCCGCGCCCTCAATGATGCGGAACGTGCAATCGCGCTGGTTATCCCCGAGTCGAGGAGCCATCTTGAGCGGGTCATTACCGAAGAGGGGAGCGCGTTCTCGGACCCGCCGTCGATTCGCATTGCGCGCGCCCGCTTTGTCTCAGCACGTGAGGCGGTCGTTTCGGTGCGGCTTCTGGTACACGGCGCGAGTACCACGGGGAGCCTGGTGGTGGAGAATCGGGACAACAGTTGGTATATTGCGGACATGCTGCTGGACCTTCGGGAGCTGTCGGGACCAGACAACCGATTGTCCGTTGAGCGCCTGGAACCGTGGGCCGATCGGTCACCGTTAGTTGGACCATAAGAGGTACTGGGGATGGCTACCGAAATTAAACACGTAGAAAAAGAGTTCATCTTTTCCAGTCTCAAGGAAAAACAGACCCCGGTGGAGCTGCATGTGGGGACAAGTCGCATCTCCGCCCTGCTGAAGGAGTTCAACGACCGGGAGCTGGTCTTCACTGTTCCGCCTGATGCCGACCCGGTTCGAGAGCGACAGGAGGCCGTGGCATTCTTCCGTTTCCGCGGCCATCCAATGACCTTTCGCACCCTTGTCGCAGAGCGCGACGGCGAGACCTTGCGGCTTCGCCAGCCGAAACTGCTTCATCGGGATCTGGGGCGTTCGTTTGAGCGCATCCTCTCCCCGGAGGGGATATCGGTATCGCTCATCGTGAAGGGGCATGAAGTCAGTCTGAACTTTCCGGCCTCGGATCTCTTTGAGCCGGTCGAAGCGCCGCAGTACGACCTTGGGTTTGACGTCACCCGCATATCAAACCTCCTCACCGCGTTTCGCGAGCGGGCGGAGCGCATCGCCGGCGAGAACCGGATCGTCATGTTTCGTGAACGAACCCCGCAGACCATTCAGGAGCGACTGGTGGCCACCACGGGGCGAATTCTGGTGGTGCCCCCATGGACCGGCGATTTTCAGGCACTGGACATATCGATTCGTGAGCGGTTGCTTCTCAAGCGCCA
>SLTF01000364.1 GCA_007130025.1 Spirochaetales bacterium
CGAGGAGCGCGGGTTCGGGGATTCATCTTGACCTTGGCCAGGGTGGCCGCGACGAGTCGGACGCCGAGTTTGAGGAGTTCTGATACAGCGGGCTCTGCTATTGACGAACCGGTCAGCCGGCGGCGGGATAGACGCGCCGGCCGGCGACCCACGTTTCCTGAATCGATTCCTGTGCCAAATTCTCACCAAGTACCAGCAGACGAACCTCAACCGTGTCACGCTCAATGGGCAAAAAAATGCATAAAATCAAATTGACAGAGAAACAGAATTACATTAGAGTTTTGATCATGAAATAGTTTCCCAGTTCCCGAGCGGAACAAGTGTCGTGGCCATCAGTCGTTCAGCAGGAGAGAACATGGAGTACAAAAAGACCGGTGTCTCGAGGAGGAAGAGCCTTCGCACGCCACTCATCGTCTGGGTGACAATCACCACCGCGATCACCATCGCCGCGCTCGCCGTCACGTCGGTATCAATGATCGCTACATCCGGCGATCAAGCCCTCGCAGATCTGGAGATTCAGCTTCGTGACGGATTCGATCGGTATCTTCGGTTCCAGGTGGAAACGGCGCATACAATGCTTGATGAGACGCACCAGATGGCCGAACGAGGTGTAATGACGCATCAAGACGCGTTCGATGTTGCCACCTCGCTGTTGAGAGAGATTCGGTACGGTCTTCACCCAACGGATACCACGGACGGCTACTTCTGGGCCGACACACGTGCCGGAGTGAACGTGGTATTGTATGGAGCCGATGCGGAAGGAACTAATCGCGACGCCCTGCAGGACGTAACGGGAAACTACATCATCCGCGCAATACGAAACGCCGCTCTCGCGGGCGGCGGATTCACCGATTACTATTTCCCCCGTCCAGGCGAAGTTGAAGCGCTGCCGAAGCGTGGATACAGCATGTACCACGAGCCATTCGACCTCGTCATTGGGACCGGCGCGTACACTGACGAGATTGACGCCATCCTTGCCGCGCGGCGGGCAGAGATCGAGACTCGGACCAGGACGCTCCTTGGGTCAATCGCGGTGATTGCGCTCGCAGGCCTTGCCGTTGTTGTCGTTGTGCTGTTGGTGATCGCTCGACGAATCGTGCGACCGATACAGGCGGGCGTTGTCTTCGCCCAGGCGCTCGCCGGTGGCGACATGACGGCCAACATTGACGTGAACCAGAAAGACGAAATCGGTGTGCTTGCAGCGGCCTTACGCGAGATGCGCGAGAAGCTGGTCTCGGTGGTCACTGACGTGAAATCGGCCGCGGTCAACGTTTCGTCGGGCAGCCAGGAGATGAGCTCCAACGCGCAGCAGCTTTCGCAGGGTGCCACCGAGCAGGCGGCATCGGCCGAGGAAGTCTCGGCGTCCATGGAAGAGATGGGCTCGAACATCCGCCAGAACGCCGACAACGCCATGCAGACCGATTCAATCGCCCGCAAGGCGGCCGACCGCGCCGAAGAAGGTGGCAAGGCGGTCAGCGAGACCGTGTCGGCCATGCGCGAGATTGCCGAGAAGATCTCGATCATCGAAGAGATCGCGCGCAACACCAACCTCCTTGCGCTGAACGCCGCGATTGAGGCTGCGCGCGCCGGCGAACACGGTAAGGGCTTTGCGGTGGTTGCCAGCGAAGTGCGCAAGCTCGCCGAGCGCAGCCAGAAGGCCGCCGGTGAGATCAGTGAGCTGTCCAAAAAGAGCGTCTCCGTTGCCGAAAGCGCTGGGGCGATGATCACCGAGATCATCCCCGACATTCGCCGCACCGCCGAGCTGGTGCAGGAGATCAACGCAGCCAGCGGTGAACAGAACTCCGGTGCCGATCAGATCAACAAAGCGATTGCACAGCTCGATCAGGTGATCCAGCAAAACGCGTCGGCATCCGAAGAGATGGCCTCCATGGCCGAAGAACTCAATGGACAGGCGGATCAGCTGCAGTCAACAATTGCCTTCTTCCGACTTGCGGAGAACGGGGACCACCGCGCCATTGGCACAACTCGCCGCGCTCTCGCCGCGCCGGCTCACCTGTCTACCAGTCCCGCTCGGAGCGGCAAGGCGACCACGGCTGCCCCGGCCCCTCGACGAAAGGCCGAGACGGGGATCACGATCGCCGAACCGGTCGCCGCCGGCGTGGCTCGTACCGCAAAGTCCGCGCCGGCCGGGAACGGCGGGACGAGGAGCGCGGGTTCGGGGATTCATCTTGACCTTGGCCAGGGTGGCCGCGACGAGTCGGACGCCGAGTTTGAGGAGTTCTGATCGGGGGATGTATCAGCCGGCGTCCGGATAGATACGGCGGCCGGCTACCCACGTTTCCCGAATCGATTCTTCCCGAGCGAGGGTAATCATGGCGCCGAGCTGTTGCTGGGCGTCTTGTGTGTGGTGGGCGAGTACCGCCTGAAGACTGCTCCCTTCCGGAGCGCGCAACACCACTAGATCGGCCTGTTTGCCGGGCGACAGGTCCCCGGTCTGGTCTTGCATCCCAAGCAGCTCGGCGCCCGCGCTGGTAATCAGATACAGGAGCGTCGTGGGGGTGAGCGCAACTCCGTCGTCGCGCTGCATCTGCATTTCGTACGCAGCGAGCGCCTCCTTCAGCAGGCTGAACCCGGTGCCGCCGCCAACATCGCAGGCAACGCTGAACGCAATCCCGGACTTACGGTGACGGGCCATGGGAAAGCTCCCGCTCCCAAGAAAGTTGTTGGAGCTCGGGCAGTGTGCAACCCGCACGCCGGCCTCAGCCATGCGGGACAGCTCGTCGCTGGTTGGATGGAGGTTGTGTGCGAAGACCGCGGTCGCTCCGGTGAGTCCCGCCCGCTCGTAGGTGTCGAAGTAGTCCCGCGCCCAGGGAAACTGCCTGCGCACAAGGGCAATCTCATCCCGGTTCTCGTTGATGTGCGTCTGAACCATCACGCCGGGGTATCGCTTGGTCAGCGCTCCGCACGCATCAAGGACGGCCTCGCTGCAGCTCACCGAGAACCGCGGCGTGACCGCGTAGCGCAGGAGCCCGCTTCCGTGCCATCGCGCGATCAGCGACTCGCTCTCGCGGTAGCATTCGTCCGCCGTTCTGATCAGCGCGTCGGGCAACTCTCGGTCACCGAGGCTCAGGCCTGACACGATTCGCATTCCGGACGCGGCAGCCCTTTCGAAGAATGCGTTCTGCGCGATCGGGATGTGACTGCCAAACACCAGCGCCGACGTGGTACCGTTCTTCGCCAGCATCCGCAGAAACCGGTCGGCCGCCTTTGACGCGGACTCGGCGGTGTCGAGGGCTGCCTCGGCGGGGAGGGTCCGTTCTGCGAGCCATCGCAGCAGCGGAAGCCCCATCGACCCGATAACCGGCAGCTGCGGGAAGTGGACGTGGGTATCGATGAAACCGGGAAGGATGAAGGAACCCCGGTGATCGACCACCGGGGCATCTGGTGCGGCTGCCAGCAGTGCGGGCGCTGCACCGCGGGCGGCAATTCGGTCACCGTCAATCAGAATGGCGCCGTCGGGTTCGCTTCTGAGCCCAACCGAATCGGTAAAGGGATTCCCGGGAACGTCGAGGAGGTGTCCGCGAATGAGGGTACGCGTACTCACGGAGCGACGACCACCGGTACAACTGCGCTTTGATCCACGTCAATGAGGCCGTGGTCGGTAAGCCGCAGCTCGGGAATGACCGGCAGGCCAAGGAAGCTCAGGGTCATGAAGACCGCCGGCCAGTTGATGCCGAGTTCGCGGGCGGCGTTGTCTACCGCGCGCATGGAAGCGTCCACCGACTCAATGGGCGCCTCGCTCAGAAGTCCCGCGACGGGCAACGCCAATTCGGCAACAACCAAACCCTTGTTCACCACCACAAAGCCTCCACCAATCTCGCCGAGCCGCTCCACGGCAGTCGCGATGTCTCCATCGTCGAGGCCCATCGCCATCACGTTGTGGTGGTCGTGGGCTACCGTCCCGGCGATTGCACCCCGGCGCATTCCGAAGCCGGTCACAAATCCCACCGCAATATTCCCATTGTGGCCGTGCCGTTCAACGCAGACGAGCTTCGCGATATCGCGCTCGGCGTCCGCCACGGCGAAACCGTCGCGAACGGTTGCCGGCACTCGCTCTTCGGTGGTCAGGATCTGTTCCGCAACCGGTCGGATCACGCGTATTTCGGCTCCATCGGTCGCGGGAACCGCAAGCCGGGCGGCGTGAACACGCGGCACGGTCACGCTGTAGCGAACCGCTTTGAGCGCCGATGTCTCGATGGCGGGTGTCCGGGAGGCGAGCTGGAGGGCCCCTTCCTGCGCGACGAGGGTTCCTTCATGATACACCGAGCGTGCGCGGAAGCCCGCGAGCTCCGTCAGCATGATCAGGTCGGCAAAGAATCCGGGAGCCACCGCGCCGCGGCGGGTGAGGCCAAAGTAGCGGGCGGTATTCCACGACGCCGCACGGACGGCCAGCGCGGGAGGTACCTGTTGAGCGATGGCGTAGCGCACCAGGCAGTCGACTCCGCCGTCGGCAAGCAGGTCTTCCGGCAGGCGGTCGTCGGTCACAAACCCGATGCGATCGGCGTGTTCCGCCGTGAGCAGCGGCAGAAGCGTTTTGAGGTTGCGGGTAGCCGAACCCTCGCGGATCATCAGGAAGGCGCCGGCGCGGAGCTTCTCATGCGCCTCTTCCAGAACGGTGCACTCGTGATCCGATCCCACGCCGCCGGCGAGGTATGCCTGGGTTCGTCGGCCGGAAATGCCCGGGGCGTGACCGTCCACCGCGACCCGGTGCTCCTGGCCAAGAAAGGCGCGAGCGAGCACGTCGGGGTCGCCGGCGATTGCCGCGTCAAAGCTCATGAGTTCGCCCACGCCAACCACCGCGGGATGCTTCAGCAGCTCCGCGATCTGCGCAACCCCGATCCGCGCGCCCGCGGTCTCCAGGGAGGTCGACGGCACGCAGCTTGGAATGTCAAACCATACGCTCATCGGCAGCGCGAGGCTCGCCTGCATGCACCAGGCGAGTCCCCTGGTGCCTGCGACGTTGGCGATTTCGTGCGGATCCCAGATGATGCCGGTGACTCCTCGCGGCACAACGGCCGCCGCGTATGCGGCGGGGGTCACGAGCGACGACTCCACGTGGAGGTGCCCGTCAATCAGACCGGGGGCAAGATAGGCGCCGTTGAGGTCGATCACCGTCTGGGCGTCGCACTCCGCGTAGGATGGATCGACACCGGCAATCAGCCGGCCGGCAACGGCTACCGCGGATTCGATGATCTCCTGAGTGATCACGTTGACCACGCGCGCGTTGATGAACACGACGTCGGGTCGCTCCCGGCCGGCGGCAACGGCAACTGCACGTGCGACCTCGCTCTGTGTCGGAAGAAGAGTACTCCGTGTGTGATCCGCCATTCGTGCAGCCTCCTCAGGTGAAGATCCCTTTCCAGCATAGCGGCATATGCCCCCAGTGAGCAAGTCGCAATGCTTTCGCTTGGTGTTGTGCCGATGTCAAGCGATCGAACACCCCTACCGGTCGGTGGCAAATCCGCCTCAAGGCTTCCCTTCGGTAGCGCCGATTGTGTATACTTTGTTCAGATATTCCCGGGCTTTTGATTCGTGATGTTTCGAAAGCGGCGGAACGGGAGGGCTTCATGAAACCAACGATCAGCGCGGCGGTGCCACGGGTTGATTCCCACGGCAAGACCTCCGGCGATTCCAAATACCTTGCCGACTATTACTTTCCGGATATGCTCTACGCCAGGACGCTGCGGTCCACACGGGCGCGCGCACGCATTCTCGCGGTTACCGTTCCCGATCTGCCCGTGGGCTATTTCTACGTGGACCACACGGATCTGCCGCCCGGGGGAAGCAACTGCGTTGAGATGATCAAACGCGACTGGCGCGCCTTTGCCGCCGACCTCACCAGTTTTCACGGTGAGACCATCGGAATGGTGGTGGGGCCCGATCGCGGCGAAATCCTGCGCATCCTGGACGCGATTACGGTTGAGTACGAGGATCTCGAACCGGCCGTTGACATCGACGAAGCACTCGCCCTCAAGGGCGGCCCCATCCACGGAAGCGACAACATCTTCGCGGAGATCAACCTCAAGAAGGGCGATCCGGACGCTGCTTTCGCCAACGCCGCACGTATTGTCGAGAACACCTACCACTCGGGCGCCCAGGAGCACGTCTACCTGGAGCCGCAGGCCCTTGCCGCGTGCATCGTGGACGGCAAGCTCACCATCTACGCCTCGACCCAGTGTCCCTTCTATATTCGTCATTCGGTGGCAACGGCGCTGGGATACGCCGAGGATCAGGTGCGCATCCGCCACACCGTCACCGGCGGTGGATTCGGTGGGAAGGAACACTACCCCGACGTGCTCGCCGTGCCCCTTGCGGTGGCCGTGCTCAAGACCGGCAAACCGGTTCAACTCGTGCTTTCACGGGAAGAAGACATGGAGGTCACCAGCAAGCGTCACCCCAGCCGCATCCACCTGCGTACCGCCCTCGACGCCGACGGCAACATTCTGGGCATGGAACTCGACACCATCATCGACGCCGGCGCCTACGAGAGCTCCTCGCGGGTGGTGTTGCAGCGCGCGGTGTTCACCGGCATCGGCGTCTACGACATCCCCAACGTTCGCGCGCACGGTCGTGCGGTCTGCACCAATTCAGTGCCGGCGGACGCGTTTCGCGGCTTTGGAGCGCCCCAGGGGCTCTTCGCCATCGAGATGCACATGAGTTATGTGGCCCGCGAAATCGGCGCCGACGAGGACGAGTTCCGCGCGCGCTACTTCGCCCGCCAGGGCACGCGCACCATCACCAACGGGCACGTGTACGAGCAGGTGATGCTTCCCGAGTTGCTCGAGCGCGTGAAGCGCGCGGCGGACTACGACCGCAAGAAGCGTGCCTGTGTGCCGGGAAGCGGTCGGGGGATCGGCCTGTCGTTTGTGCAGCACGGCAGCGGATTCACCGGCAGCGGGGAACGCGACATCATCAAGGCCAGAGTACGCCTGCGCCGCACCGAGTCGGGTGTGGTTGAGATCTGCGCCTCCTGCGTCGAGATCGGCCAGGGGATAGACACCACGCACCGCAAGGTGGTTGCCGACGCTCTGGGCATTCCTTACACCGAGGTGCGCCTGCTCAACACCGACACCGACCTTACCCCTGATTCCGGGCCCACCTGCGCGTCGCGCTCGGCTTCGGTGGTGGGCTACCTGATCGAACAGGCGGCGCTCAAACTGAAGGCGCGCTGGACCGAACCCGGGCTCATCGAAGTCGAGCAGCAGTACGCGCAGCCGGAAGAGGTTCAGTGGGACGCCGAGACCATGCAGGGCGACGCCTACCCGGCCTACAGCTGGGGCGTGAACTGCGTTGAAGTGCAGGTAGACCCGGTGACTCACGAGGTCGAGACAACCGGAATCTGGACGGCGTACGAAATCGGGCGCGCCCTCGACGAGCTGGTGGTGAAGGGCCAGATTGACGGCGGGATGATCCAGGGCCTCGGTTACGCGCACATCGAAAAACTTGAGCGCAAGGACGGCCGATTCCTTCAGACCACCATGGCCGACTACGCGATCCCTACCTCGCTTGACTATCCGTCGGTGCACAGCGAGCTGATCGACAATCCCTACCCCTACGGCCCCTCCGGCGCAAAAGGCGCGGGCGAGGTTGTCCTGGACGGCGCCGCTCCCGCCTTTGCCATGGCGGTGCAGCACGCCATCGGCGCGCCCGTCTGCCGGATTCCCGTCACTCCCGAATATCTTTTGGAGGTCTCTGCTCATGACCCGGTTCACGCTCAACGGTAAACCCGTAACTACATCGGCCCACCCCATGGCGCGGCTGCTCGACGTGCTTCGCGATGAGTTTCGCATGACGGGGGTCAAGGAGGGCTGCGGAGAAGGCGAGTGCGGCGCCTGTTCGATCCTCCGGGACGGAAAGCTGGTGAACTCGTGTATCCTTTCGGTTGGCATGATGGAAGGTGCCCACCTGGAGACGCCGGAGGGGATCTCGGCAACTCCCGGCGGGAAGGCGATCAACGACGGCTACGCCGAAGCCGGCGCGGTGCAGTGCGGGTTTTGCATGACGGGAATGGCCGTGGCCACCGAGGCGCTGCTTCGCGAGAATCTGAACCCCACCGAGCATGAGATTCGCACCGCGATCTCCGGCAACCTCTGCCGGTGCACCGGGTACGCCCTGATCATTGATGGAATCGAGCGCGCTGCTGAGAAGCGACGCGAGATCGCCGCGGGCGGGAAAACGGAGCGCTCGGAGCGTACAGCATGAGTGATTTCTTTCGTCCCGCAACGCTGGCCGAAGCCCTGGAGATTCGGGCGAACCACGCCGCAGTCCCCCTCGCCGGTGGTACCGACCTGCTGGTTCGGTACCGGAACTGGGCGGGTACGCTACCAAAAATCGAGAAGCCGGTGGTCTCCGTTGGCCACCTGTCCGAGCTCCGGGGAATCTCCGTGCATCAGAACGGTGCGGCGCCCGATCTCAGCATTGGCGCGGGGGTTACCTACGGAGAGCTCCTGGCCCATCCCCAGGTGCCCGAGTTGCTCAAGAACTCCATCTGGTGGCTCGCAGCACCCGGACTGCGCAATGTGGCGACACTCGCGGGAAATCTCTGCAACGCCTCACCGGCGGCCGATGCCGTCTGCGCGCTCTACGCCCTCGACGCGACGGTGGATATCGCGGGGGCAGGTGGAACGCGTCGGGTCCCGGTGGAGGAGTTCATCACGGGGCCGGGCAGGACGGTGCTGAGAACCGATGAGCTGGTTACCGCCATCCATCTGCGTCCGGACGAGGGCGGAGTGGTGTTCTACCAGAAAGTGGGAACCCGCAAGGCCAACGCCCTCTCGAAGCTTTCCATCTGCGCGCGCGCGTCTGTGCACGCTGGAGTGCTGGAATCGGTGGGCATTGCCGTGGGGGCGGTGGCCCCAACCATCGTGAGGTCCCGGGACATAGAGGCGACCCTGATCGGTCGCCCCGTGAGCGATATCGCGGCGCACGCCGCGGAGGTGGTGTCGCGTTACGAGCCGCTGGTGCGGCCGATCAGCGACCAGCGCTCCACCGCGGAGTACCGCAAGGCAACCGCCCTCGGTCTCATCGGCCGCTTTTTGATGGAGCGCCTCACCGGATAGAGGTGCTACCGATACGCCCAGGCGGTGAGTTTGCGCTCGAGGAAGGCGAAGCCCTCATAGAGCAGGATTCCCATCACCGCAATCACAAATAGCCCGGCAAACACCAGCGGCACATCAAAGCGTCCGCTCGCTGCGATCATCAGGTAGCCGATTCCCCGGTTGGACGCGACCGTCTCGCTGATGATCGATCCCACAAACGCGAGGGTAACCGACACCTTCAACGACGCGAAGAAGTAGGGCATGCTCGACGGCAGGCCCACCTTGATGAAGAGTTCGGACTTTCGCGCCCCCAGGCTTCGTAGCACGTCTTCGAGCTCCTGCGGCACCGTTGCAAGGCCGGTTGCCACGTTGACCAGGATGGGGAAGAACGAGATCAGACAGGCGGTAATGATTGCCGGTATTGTGCCCAGCCCAAACCAGATGATGAGAATTGGTACCAGTGCGACCTTGGGCACGCTGTTAAACCCGATGAGCAGGGGATAGAGCGCCTGGTGCGCGGTTTTTGAGTACCCGACGACCAGGCCCAGCACCGAACCCAGCACAATCGAAATCGCGAAACCGGCTACCGTCGTCATGAGGGTGTGCAGCGCGTGCATCTGCAGCGGGGACCACCAGCGCTGCATGGACGCAACGATGTCGGTTGGTTTGGGGAGAATAAACACGGGAACGTCGAGCAGGCGCGTCCCAAACTCCCACAGTGCAAAGAACGCCAGGATCGTGATGAGTGGTGCGAGGCGCTCGCGCCGTCTGGATCGACTCACGAGAGCACCTCCTGCGGCTGGGAGATGTGGTGTCGCAGATCCGCGGTAATGGCGGTAAAATCGGTCTGGTACCGCTGGTCGAGGTGGCGCGGGCGGGCGAAGGGGACCGCGGCCTCGTACACAATGCGTCCCGGCCGCGGGCTCATCACCGCCACTCGGTCGGCCAGAAAAACCGCCTCGGTCAGGTCGTGGGTAATCAGCACCACGGTACAGCCCGTCTCTTCCCGCAGTCGCTGCAGTACGCCCCAGAGTTCCTCCCGGGTGAAGGCGTCCAGGGCGCCGAAGGGTTCATCCAGCAGGAGGAGCTCCGGCTGGTGGATCACCGCGCGGCAGAGTGATACCCGTTGCTGCATGCCGCCCGAGAGCTCTTTCGGCAGCTTGTTCTCGGCCTCTGTCAGGCCGACGGTGGCAAGCAGATCGCGCGCTCGAGCTACGGCTTCGCCGTTTCTCGTCCCGTTGCGTCGCGCCGAGCCCACCTCGGTGGGCAGGAGCAGGTTCTGCAGCGTGGTCCTCCACGGAAGCAGACTCGCCTTCTGAAACGCCATGCCAACGATGCCAAGGGGGCGGGTGACGCTTTTCCCGTGGATCTTCACCGAGCCCGACGTTGGAAGGACGAGGCCGGAAATGAGCTTGAGCAGCGACGATTTGCCGCATCCCGACATTCCCACCACGGCGAGCAGCTCACCGGGATGAACGTCGAGGTCGAGGTGCTCGAGCGCGAGCGTGCTCTCGCTGCTCCCGTCGTATCGAAGGCTCACATCCCGAAACTCGGCGAGGGGCACACCCTGCACGCGCTCCCCGGCGGTTTCAGTAGTCGAAGCGGTCATGAAAAACATGGGTTCTCCTGATCACGCGGCACCGATGTCACGGTGCCCCGAGAATCACACCCTGGGGCGAACGCGGTTGCCACGACGCCCGCCCCACGTGGTGCGAAAATTGTGCTCTCCGGGCTATCTCGGAAGACGCTCGGCCAACGGCGGCAGGTAGGCGCTGGAAAAGACGCTCTCCGCGGTTGGAGTTGACGCCAGCCCGAACGCTTCAACCACCTGGCGGATCGAGTTCTCCAGCCGGGCGGGACGTACCGCGCCAAAACCAATCTCCCGCACCTCCGGGGTGAGCATGTTGCTCTCGATGGCGAGCTGCAGCCTCGCGAGCTCTACGGCGGGATCAACGAGCGGGTCGGCCCGGCGCACGCTCTCCACCGCCGACGCGGGGTTGGCGAGGGTGTAGTGCCATGCGCGCGTCAGTGCCCGCAGAAAGCCCCGAACGGCCGCCGGGTTGTCGCGGATGAAACTCGCCGGCGCCATCACCGCGTTGCCGTATAGGTCGATGCCGTGATCGGCGTACATGATGCTCACGATATCACCGCGCTCCACGCCGGCGGCTTCAAGGTTGAGCACCGCGGTGAAATAGAAGGCGCCAATCGCGTCGACCTGATTGCGGATCAGGCTGGGCTCCCGCAGCGTCGGGTCCATGTTCACCCAGGTGACGGAGTTGGGATCGAGTCCGGTCGCGCGCGCGAAGATCGGCCAGAGCCGAAACGACGCATCGAAGGTGGGTGCGCCGATTCGTTTCCCAACCAGATCGCGGGGCGAATTGATTCCTTTGCCCCGGGTGCTCAGGATCGAGAACGGGGGGTTGTTGTACACCACCGCAACCGACTGCAGGGCGCGTCCGGGGTTCTGGACGTTGAACTCCATCATCGAGTTGATGTCGGCGAAGCCCATGTCGTAGGCACCGCCGGCAATCTGCGCAACCGCGCCTGCGGATCCAGATCCGCGGTCGATCGTCACGTTGAGTCCCTCGGCGGCAAAATAGCCACGGTCTCGCGCGACCAGAAAGATCGCCTGTGGGCCCTGGAACGCCCAGTCCAGTGTGAAGCGAATGTTCGTCTGGGCGAATGCTCCGGTGCCAACCAGAAATGCAAACGCGACGAGGATCAGTTTCTTCATGCAGTCCTCCAATGTGTGTGGAACAGGTATACCCTAGTTCACGCAACATTCGTGCCAATAGAGTTGTTTCATCGGAACGCTCTCACTTTTCTCGACGACTCTATTTCTTTCAATCAGTTAGAGTTTTTGTCGTGGTTTGGAATCGGGCGTTTACCACCTTTTTTGCCCTGCTCACATTGCTACATTTTCGTGGTTAACGGTAAAAATTCTCACAACGGTGTCAGATTTTCCGGGTGCCGGCTGGTGGACTCCGGTGAATAGTTATTCCCTTTTCGCGGCAATTTGGGGTATCTTTGGCGCATGCAGTATCGCCCCCTTGGAACAACCGATCTCTCTGTCAGTACCGTCTGCCTTGGAACCATGACCTTTGGCCGCCAGAACAGCGAGGCCGACGGACACGCACAGCTCGACTACGCCCTTGATCACGGCGTCAATTTCATCGACACCGCCGAGCTCTACGCCGTTCCACCCACCGCGGAGACCTACGGCAAGACCGAAGCAATCATCGGGAACTGGTTTGCCGCGCGGAAGAACCGTGACCGGGTGATTCTGGCCACCAAGATTGCCGGGGACGGCATCGCGTGGATCCGCGAGGGACAAAACGTCATCGACCGAAAAAACCTTCGTCTGGCGGTAGAGGCTTCGCTCGCACGGCTGCGTACCGATTACATCGATCTTTACCAGCTTCACTGGCCCAACCGTGGTTCCTACCATTTCGGGCAGCTCTGGAAGTACCAGGGCGGAAATCCCGATACCTCCGCGGCGGTAGAGAACATGTTCGATGTTCTGCAGACGCTCGGTGAGCTGGTAGCCGAGGGCACGATCCGCCATGCCGGCCTCTCCAACGAAACCTCGTGGGGAACCATGCAGTATCTCCGCCTCGCGGAGCAGCACGGGCTGCCGCGCATGGCTTCCATCCAGAATGAGTACAGTCTGCTGAACCGCCTGTTCGAACCCGATCTGGCCGAAGTGGCGCTTCGTGAGAAGGTGGGTCTGCTCGCGTGGTCACCGCTGGCGACCGGGCTGCTCACCGGGAAGTACGCAGACGGCGCCCGCCCCGAGGGCAGTCGCTGGTCGATCTCCACCGGCCGCAATCAGCGCGATACCCCCCAGGCCCACCGGGCCGTGGCCGCCTACGCACAGGTCGCCGTCGAGCACGGATTGAGCCTTCCGCAGCTGGCCATCGCCTTTGTCAACTCGCGCCCCTTCGTCACCTCGACCATCATCGGTGCAACCACGCTTCCGCAGCTGGAGGAGAACCTGGCCGCGTTTGATGTCACGTTGAGCGACGAGGTACTCGACGCGATCACCGCGGTCCGCCGGGATTTTCCGATTCCGTATTGAGGCCTCCGGTGCGGGGGCCGTGTTGGGTTGCAGAATCCGGTTGCATTTCTTATCATCGCGCTCATGAAAACGCCAAACAAGAACTTGATCATCTGTTGCTTCGCGCTTGCGCTCTCGCTCACGCTCGCTTCCCCCGTCGCCGCCCAGAGTTCCGTTCGCCGTCCGGCGAACCCGGGAAGCCTCGCCGAGGCAGGCGTCTATCCGGATGGGGTTGAGCTTCTCAACTGGGCGCGCTCGGTCAACCGGATGTGCGGTGACGAGCGTATGGGAATCGCTCCGCTGGTCTCCTGGCACGAAGACCTCGCCCTCGCCGCCCTTGATCACGCGGCTGACGTGGTGGTCAACAACGTGCGCGGTCACCAGGGCTCCGACGGCAGCAGCTTGATGCAGCGGATCCGCCGCTACTCGCCGGACTTCTTCATGGCGGGCGAGAACATCCACTTCGCCGGGTACAGCAAGTACCTCGCCGTATCGGGGTGGCTGCGCAGTCCCCCGCACTGCTCCAACATCATGAACGAGGGAATCACCCACGTGGGGCTCGCCTACGCGCGCAACCCCGAAACCAACCGGCTGATCTGGGTGCTGAAGATTGGAACGCCGCGCGGCAACCAGCCCGAGCGCGTCATCCTGCCCCCCTACGACGTGGCACCCCTTCGCGGCCGCGACGTTACCGTGTTCATCAGCGGGTCGCGCGTCTACAACTCGTACGCGCATAATCTGGGGCGCGATCTGCAGTTTGAGGGGATCGACCACGAGCTCAAGGTGGTGTTTGAGGATCCGGTTGGCATCGCGATCATGCAGCAGTTCAACATCACCGACATTCAGCAGCTGACCAACATCATTCTTGTTGACAACGAAGTGTACGAGGGCGCCTACACGGTGCGGCAGCTGCTGGATCTGATGAAAGCCGGCGATCGGCTGGGGATGCTCGTCGAGGGGTGAGGGCTCCCGGCGCTGCGGCTGCTCACTGCGCGCTGAGGGCGCGGAGAAACTCGTCAAAGGTCGCAAGATCCCGGAGTACCACCGGATGGGCCTGATCGAGTTTCTTGCGCAGGAAGGCCAGGCGGTCCCAG
>SLTF01000333.1 GCA_007130025.1 Spirochaetales bacterium
ATCTGGTTCCATCCGTAGGTGCGGTGCGTGGTGCGTCGGCCTTTCACGGTCTCGACCTCAAGTGCCTCCACGGTGGTGATCATGCGTACCGCAAACGGTCGTGCCCGTTTCGCCATCAGAAAGGCGAAAACCATGATAATGAAAAACACCGGGTGAAACGCCGCAAACAACATCACGATTGCTGCCAGGCCGATCAGTCGACGGGTGGTGCGAGCGGCACGGTCGCCGCGAACATGCACCAGCGTCACCGAACCGTCGGGAGTCCGTTGGATCGTATCCAACGGTCTGCGCGCAATCAGGAGCCGCTTCACGAACGGTCGTGGGTCGGCCTCCGCGCGTGCCTGATTAGCCGTGGGGATGAGCTCGCGCAGCGGCAGAGTACCATCAAGTTCGGCCGCGATCTCTGGGTTGGAATCTGCCCCCGCCTCAAACGCTGCTGCGAATGCGGCAAAACTTCGAGCCGGTGGAGGGGTGCGCTCGCCGCTGTCGATCGCCGCAAACAGTTGCTGTTCCCGGTCCGCCGCGGATCGGGTGTCAAAGACCGGAATCTCGAAGTCCGCGCGAAGCTTCGGGCGCCGGGACGCGCCGCGGACTTCGACCCGCCAGTAGATGGTTTCGCCGATCATGCCCGGAATCGAGGTGGTCGGCAGCCCGGCGGGAATCTCCACGGTGATCGGAACAACCAGCTCTTCACCGTCGCGCGAATCCCGGGTATGAGACTCAAGGTGCAGCTCCTGCTGCCAGAGAATCTGGCGGGACGATCCGCTGCTTCGGCTACTCGAGCCCTGGCTGCGGTGACGGTTGCACGACACGCGGACGAAGAACTCCTCGGGAACCGCGTCTCGGATCGGTGCACTCATGTTGGTCAGCACCGTTCCCCGAAACCGATCGCCGGGAGACGCCGGGTTGGTCTCGAGCACCAGGGTGGTGGATCCGTAGGCCAGCTTGGAGGCGATGATCCCGCCAAACGGGATGAGGCTGAACAGGCCGATGGCGGGCACCAGAACGATCATCACCCGCGTGGCAGTGGTTTCGGTTCCCCAGGCGCCGGCGAACTGGATCAGCAGGAAGACGGAGATGGTGATCCACACAACGGGAAAGATCGCGTACCCCAGCACTGCGATGCGGCCCGCCGTACGGACCTTTCCATCGGACCATCGAGGGTCAATGGTCCACGGTTCGGGGTGACCATCGATCGCAACGCGGAGGCGTTGGAATCGGCTTCGCAACGGTGACATGGGCACAAAATACCCGGACTACGCAAAAACATGCAACCGCTCCGGTTGCGCCCCGGGGTTACGGTCGGGGGATAAACTGGAACTCCGTCACAATGACCGACTGCCGCGGTGGTTGGTCGGGAGGACCCTGGTACCACCAGAAGTTCAGGTAGAGGCGTTCGCGTCGGGGATCGGGTACATCGGCCGAGCGAATGGCGTGGTGTGCGATGAGGAGGTGGGCCGGCGGAGGATAGTCCCCGTGTCCGTGCCAACTGGTGAAGGTGACCGCCCCCGGCTCCCACGTAAAGCGGTGGGTGGTTGCTTCTCCTTCGGGCATCGGCAGGGACATCTGTCGGCGGTTACCAGCTCGATCCGCGGGTTGCACCACGTATTGAAGGTTGGGACCGGATTCCAATCCCCACCGCGAGAACTCGATGTCAATCTCGCGGTGGTGGGGATGAGTGCTCGGAAGTTCGAAGGTGAAGAATCCGAGCACTGCACGCGGGTGAAGCCGGTCTAGGGCACCGAGCAGTCGCACTTCGTAGGTACCGTACCCAAGCGAGCGGCGGGTACGAACCTCCGTTGCGGATTCTCCCAGCGTCAGGTGGAGGAATCCCCGTTCATCCACCCACACGTCCGAGGGATTTGCAGAAAAGGTATTTCCCCCGGGATCGGTGGGGCCGCGGGAGGACCGCACCGTCCAGTCGAAACCGGAGAAGGGTATCGTGCGCTGCGAAGATGCCGACGTTTGCGCGCCGCCGGTCTCGGTCACGGCGAAAAAAACCACCGCGAAAGCGAGCACAAATCGCCATACTCGGCTAAGATAGACACTACTGACCACATCGGGGATTATACCACACCGTGAGGACCGTTTCCGAGTGAGCGACTCTCTGCACCAGCGTTGCGAAATAACCAATCTCCCCGCGACCGCTGCGTTTCGCGAAGCGCTTTCCCGTGAAATTACCGTCAGTCCGGACGAGCTCTGGGTGTGCGCAGTCACCATCGACCGAATCGACGTTCTGAACCAACAGTACGGCCGCGCCGCGGGTGACGAGGTGCTTGCCGGGGTTGCCCGAATCATCGCGCAGCGGGTCGGTGATTGGCTCTACCGATACGACGGACCGGTGTTCATGGCGATGGTCCGCGCCGACGTGATGGAGGTGCTGGGAATCGCGGAAACGATTCGTCGCTCAATTCATGAAGCAACGCACTTCGTGGAGCCGCTGTCGGTGTCGGTGGGGTTGGTTTCGGGGTCGGAAGCCGCGGACGCCGAAGAGCTGGAGCAGCAGGCGACCTCACGCATGCGCATCGCCCGCCGTCGAGGCGGGAATCAGGTCTGTGCCAGCGGGCCATCGGAGAGCGAGTCGGGTCTGGCAACGGGAACGGTGGTCATCGTGGATCCCGCGGTCGAGATGCTGGATGCGCTCATTCGAGAGCTGGAGTCCGGCGGCCTCACGGTGCTTTCGGTGGACGACGGACTCGAGGCGTTGCAACTCGTGAGCCAGGTAGCCCCCCAGGTGATTATCAGCGAAGTCAGTGTGCCAAAAATCGGTGGCCTTGCCCTGCGCGACAGACTTCGAACCATCGAAGGGCTCAGTGGAACGCCGTTCATTCTGATGTCGCACCGGAAGAACGATGACCTCATCCGGCAAGCGGCAGGGTTGGGAATTCTGCACTACTTTCGTAAGCCGGTATCCGCCGTGGAGTTGAGCGCCCTCGCTCAGAACCTGGCGCGGCTGCAGGCCGGGGAATCGCTCGACGGATGTACGTGACGCTGATTGCGGTTTCTCTCGTATCCCTGTTCTTTCTCGGTACCGCGGTGGCGTCCATGGTGCTCCTGGTTTCCCGTGTGCGAGTGCGCAAACGGCGCCGGCTCCGGGACCGGTTAGGGGCTCTGTTGCTCACGGCCGACGAGGGTACACTGTTGAAAGAAGTGACCCGCTTGGGAGACCGCGGGGTGCGGTTCATGATGCGGGCCTACGCACGGATCGTTGACCACGTTGAGCTGCCGGACGAATCCCGTTCCCGGATCGAAGGCGCCGCGCGGTCGGTCGGCGCCGAGGTCACCGCCGTGCGTCTCCTGAATGCGAAGAGTCCGTTTCGTCGTCAGGAAGGTGCGTTGATCCTCTCGCTGCTTCCTTCGGCGATTGCTCCCGGGGCGCTGGACCAGGCAATCCGAAGGGAGCGGTTACTGCGAGTCAAACTGCGCCTCGTATACGCGGTTGTCCGACGGCGATACGTGCAGGTGATCCCCACCGTTCTCGACAGCCTTCGCGGGGAAGGCCCCGAGTACGGACGTCGCGTTGCCTCACTGCTCGGACAGTTGGGCTTTGACCTTCTGCAGTTTCTACCCACAATGCGACAGCGCAGCGAATCAGAGATACAGCGCGTGTTTGTTGCGCTGGCGGCACGGACACCCACCGCCGAGCTGCAGGCCTATCTGCGCTACCTGGTTGCACGCGCGGAACGTGGTGTGGCGCGTGATGCGTACCGGGCGCTGGTGACCCACTTCCGCTCACCCGCCGGCGAAGACCTCGGGCGATTTGGCGACGATCCCGTTTTTCGCCGGCTTGCCGTTGAGTCGATCGGCAAGCGTCCATCAGAACAGAGCGTCGACGAGCTCATCGCCGGTTTGAGCGACGAGCCCGTCGCTGAGACGGTGGTCGCGACGCTCTCGGAGATGGTTGGGCGAAACCCCTGGCTCTTGCCGGTCATTATCGAGCGATACCGATCGACCGACAACGCAAACGCCCGTATGGGATTGGCTCGAACCCTGGCTGCGCGGGCGGAATACGTCGTCACGGTGGCATTGCGCGAGCAATGGGATGACGCCGAAGGGCTGATTGGCGACATTCTGCGCACGAGGCAGGCAAACGGCGTTCTGCTCTTGCTCAATCGAAGTACTGACACCGTGCAGCGTGACTCGATCACCGCGCTGATTGGTGAGACCGTGAGAACCGACCCGTGGCTTCGCACCGAGTACGCGCTTCACGCGGACGACGATGTTCTCGCGGGGCTGGGAATTGAACGCGTGACTCTGGATCACCAGCGAGGTTCGCGCAAGGCCGAGAATCCGCGGCGCTGGATTGTCGCGACAGCAATGCTGTCGGTGACCGTGCTGCCGTTGTTGATCTATCTGGGCTGGGTGGCGGGCGTTCGCGGAGGGATCTCCGGCAGCACCTTCGTTTCGTATCTCAGCTGGTTTCTGTGGGGCTTTGCGGGATACGCCTTCGTGCTGAACACGATCTATCTGAGTCTCCTTGTGGTTGCGGTTGGATGCGTGATTCGGCAACAACAGATCGCGGCGTTGCGAACCAACTCATTGCTGTTCGCACCACGGATGCTCCCCTCGATCAGTATCATTGCCCCCGCATACAACGAACAGGAAACCATTGTGGAGAGCGTTACCGCGCTGCTGAATCTCAACTACCCCGACTTTGAGGTGATTGTGGTGAACGATGGTTCTCCCGATGGCACCCTGCAACGCCTGGTGGAGCACTTTGAGCTCGAGCGGACCGGTCGGGAGATCACCCCCCATCTGGCGACAAAAACGGTGCGCGGTGTGTACGGATCGTCACGGCTTCCCGGTTTGATCGTCGTCGACAAATCAAACGGTGGGAAGGCCGACTCCTTGAACGTCGGCATTAACGCCTCGCAGAAAGAGTATTTTGCCGCCATCGACGCGGATTCCCTGCTGGAGCCGGACGCTCTGCTCGAGCTCGCCGCGGGCATGATTGACAGCGAATACCCCGTGGTCGCAGCCGGCGGCAACATCCTGCCGGTGAACGGCTGTCGCGTCGAGATGGGGGTGATCGAGAAGGTTGGACTCCCCAGAAACCGGCTGGCGCGATTTCAGATGGTTGAGTACATCCGGTCCTTCATGAGCGGCCGCACCGGCTGGGCAGGTATCGATTCACTGCTCATCATCTCCGGGGCATTCGGGCTGTTTCGGGTTAAGGAGGTGGTTGCTGCGCACGGTTACCTTACCGGCAGCGAGCAGTACGAAAAGGATACGGTGGCCGAGGACATGGAGCTGGTGGTACGGGTACGCCGAAACCGGTACGATCGCGGCGAACGCGGAGTCGTGCAGTACGCCGCCGGCGCCAACTGTTGGACCGAAGTACCCGAGACCGTACGAATTTTCACGGCGCAGCGGGATCGATGGCAGCGCGGGCTCATCGACATTCTCTTGTTTCACGCTCACATGGCGTTTCGCCGGCGCTACGGGCGGGTTGGTTTGATCGCGCTGCCGTATTATTATCTGTTTGAGCTCTTGGGTCCGTGGATCGAGGTGCAGGGATATCTGGTGCTGCTTCTGGGGCTCTCCGCGGGGGTCGTGTCGCGGGATGCGGCAATTGCGGCCGCGGTGGCGAGCATTCCGCTGGGAATGCTGGTCTCGCTGGTTTCCATTCAGTTGGTGGAATATCGACGCCGGGTCTTCAGCTTCCGTGCACGGCTCGCGATGGTATGGGTGTCACTGGCGGAGAACCTCGGGTATCGGCAGCTTGCAAGCGCGGTCCGGTTGCTGGCCTACCTGAGCGTGCTGCGTGGCACAACCGGATGGGGTGTGATGCGGCGGCGAGGATTTGGAAAAAAGGAGCAAAAAACGTGACGAAACGATGGTTCATCGGTGCACTGATTATTGTGGCTGCGACCGGGTCGCTGCTTGCGGCAGATTTCCGGAATATTGCCAGTTTTTCGGTAGAAAACAATTTCGATGGAAGCTTTGAAACGCGGCTCGAGAACGTGTTTCTGGCCCCGCTGGTACCCGAGCGTGCGCTGCTGCAGGTCAAGCTGCGCAACGAGGTCGGGAACCGATTCGGGGAGGCGCGCTCACTCACCATGGCCCACCTTGGCCCCGTGCTGCTGCTCTCCCCGAGTCTCTACTCCATCATCAGCTACGGGGCCGGGTTTCGTGAGTCCGGATCGTTGGTGCACGAGGGCGACCTGCAGCTTCACTACGAAACGGTCCGGTATCGACTAGGTGGTGGCTTTCGAGGTCGGTTGGAACCGTCGGATGACGTTTCGTACGTCGTTGGTTCGCTGGGCGGACGAATCGCATTTCCACGGGGCTTCGGCGTGCAGGCAACGTGGTACACCGGGTTGGACAACGATGGTGATCTGAGCCATTCGACCTGGGTTGAGGGTGACTACGCCGTGAGTGATGCGGTTGCGGTAAAACTCGGCGGAACGGTGGATCTGGGCGACGGAGCCGGGTGGGCCGACGGATCTGACACAACGTACAGTCTGATAACCGGGGCTGCCTTTCGCCCGTCGGAGGTTGTCACGTTTCGGTATCAGTTTGACTTCATTATCCGACCGGACGCCGACAACGGGGTTCGAAACCTGCTTCTCGTAGACTGGCGCTTTTGACCGCGGAGAAATGCACAGGCTTTGGAACACACGGTTGACGCGGGCATTCCCTCGCACGGGGCGCGCTTGATTGACACCCCATCGGAACTCCAGTAGGCTTCGCGCCAGAGTCACCGGGCGTTACCGGTATCTGCTCCCGCAGAAAGGATG
The DNA here is from genome assembly GCA_007130025.1 of Spirochaetales bacterium. Taxonomy (GTDB): domain Bacteria; phylum Spirochaetota; class Spirochaetia; order DSM-27196; family PWMO01; genus PWMO01. The sequence continues at coordinate 6,741 of SLTF01000333.1, forward strand.
GATCGCATGGCGTCACACTTCGATATCGACTCGGTCATTCGCAAGATTCCCGATTTTCCCAAACCAGGAATCCTTTTTTACGACGTCACCGGCATTCTGATTCACCCGGATGCATTCCGCCATTGCATCGACGTGGCAGAGGAGCGGTATCGCGACGCGGACCTGGGAGCGATCGCGGCAATTGATGCCCGAGGCTTTGTGTTTGCGTCACCGCTCGCGTATCGAATGGGTCTGCCGCTCATTCTGGTGCGAAAGAACGGGAAACTCCCCGGGCGTACCATCAAGCGCAGTTTCGCACTCGAGTACGGGCAGGATACGGTGGAGGTGCACCGGGCCGACGTCAAAGCGGGCCAGAAAGTGCTGATTGTGGACGACCTCATCGCCACCGGCGGTACGCTCAAGGCCGCTGCCGACATTCTGACCGAGGCCGGCGCGACCGTGGCCGGAATCTTTGCGGTAATCGGACTGCCCTTCCTGAACTACCAGAACGTGCTAAAAGGCCGCGACATCTTCACGCTGATCAACTACCAGAGCGAACACGTGGAGTAATCCGCCATGACCATCAACCTGCTGCTGGTTCTGCTGCTCGCGGGCGGATGGATTGGTGGCAGGCTTTTCTCCCGCGTGCGCCTTCCCTCCGTACTGGGCATGCTGCTGGTAGGGGTGGCGGCGGGACCGCTGGTTCGCGCCTCCGCGCCACCGCTGTTTGGCGAGCTCTCTCCAATGCTTCGTTCAATCGCGCTGGTTGTGATCCTTCTGCGCGCCGGGCTCGGAATCAGAACATCGGCGCTGAAACGCTCGGGAGTGACGGCAGCGCTTCTGGCGGTGATTCCCTGCCTCCTGGAGGGCGGGGTGCTGATGCTGGTGTTTCGCCATTTCTGGGGTTTCGAGTGGGTCAGCGCGGGTGCTGCGGCCTTTCTGCTGTCGGCGGTTTCCCCTGCCGTTGTGGTACCGTCCATGATCATTCTCATGGAAGGTGGGTACGGCAAGCAGAACGAAGTGCCCACGACCATTCTTGCCGGCGCGAGCGTGGACGACGTCATCGCTATTACGCTGTTCACCGTGTTTGTGAATGCGGCCGGTGACGGTGCCGCCGAGGTTGGCCGTGCCCTCGCATCGATCCCTCTGCAGATCGCCGGGGCGGTGTTGGCTGGTAGCGTGCTGGGACTGGTGCTCGCCTGGTGGTTCCGGCGGCACGCGGAGTCGATCCGCGCGACCGAGAAGTTCCTGCTCCTCATCGCCGCGGCCATCATGCTCGTTGAGATCGGGCAGGCGGTTCACCTGGCGGCGCTGCTCGGGGTGATGACCGTGGGGTTCGTTCTGCTCGAACGCGCGGAGTCCGTCGCCCATGAACTCGCGGGCAAGTTGGGGAAGGCGTGGGTCATCGCCGAGATTGTGCTCTTTGTGCTCATCGGCACCGCGGTCAATCCCGAGCACGCGCTCTCGGTTGGTCTCGCCGGCGTCGCAACGATAGCCGCCGGACTTGTTGCCCGCTCCGTCGGTGTGCTGCTTGCGACGGCGTTCTCGGGATTCAGCGCCGGAGAGCGGCTGTTCTGCGTGTTTTCCTACATTCCCAAGGCAACCGTGCAGGCGGCTCTGGGTGCGGTCCCACTGTCGATGGGAATGGCCGGAGGGGAGGCCATTCTCTCCGTGGCGGTGCTCGCGATCCTTTTGACCGCTCCGCTGGGACTCTGGCTGATCCGTACCTTTGGTACGGGGTTACTCGGCTCACCGCTCCCTTCGGATGAGGGCTCGGATCGTGATGACTGAGTTTTACGCAAAATGCACACGCTTTGGAACACTCGATGGTGTTGACACTCGGGAAGAAACATTGTAGCGTCTCCTTCGTGCGATTCCCGGTGGTGTAATGGTAGCACCGCAGATTCTGGCTCTGCTGGTGGGGGTTCAAGTCCTCCCCGGGAAGCTGATATGGCCCCTTCGTCTATCGGCTAGGACGAAAGATTCTCAGTCTTTAAAGAGGGGTTCGATTCCCCTAGGGGCTACTCAGAAGCCGGCCGTTGCGCCGGCTTTTTTCTAGCCCGAACCTGTGCACGTCGGCCGGAAACGGCCTGCGGCGCTTCAGCGGGCGCGATACTGCAACGGCAGGACGGTTCTATGGTTACGGCTCTGCTCGTCCTTGACGACGCGACGCTCTTCCCGGGACGCTGGTGGGGAGCTCAACCACCGTCGCTCGAACAACTTGACCCAAACACGCCACGGGAACGCGGGGTGGGTGAGGTTGTCTTCAATACCGCCATGTCCGGCTACCACGAAGTGCTTACCGATCCCTCGTATACCGGACAACTGGTGGTCATGACCTATCCGCACGTCGGCAACTACGGCTGTGACTCCGAGTGGAGCGAGACCGGTCCGGAACGCGACTCGAATCGCCCGCGCGTCAAGGCCGCCGGCTTTGTGCTGCGCAATGTCTACGAAGGCCCCATCCCCGACGGGCGGGGAACCCTCTCCGAGTTTCTTCGTGACAATCGTACCCCCGGCATCACCGACGTCGATACGCGGGCGCTGACCCTGCATCTACGCGACGCGGGTAGTCGGCGAGGAATCATTGTCGCTGCGCCGGAGGGTGCTGCCCGCTGGAAGGCGAATGCCGGCGTTTCCGATGAGTGGCTGCGGGGTGTGGTGGACTATCTGCATGCGTTCCCGGACATGGAGGGTCGCAACCTCATCGGGGAGGTGGGATCAAGCGATCCGGTCGAAGTCAATCCAACCGGCCGACCCCACATCGCATTACTTGACTGTGGACTCAAGGCAAACATCGTGCGTGAGCTGGTAGCGCTTGGTTGCCGCGTCACCCTCTTTCCCAGCGGGGTGAGCGAGTCCGAGCTTCGCTCCATTGCCCCGGACGCCCTCCTCGTTTCCAACGGTCCCGGCGATCCCGCCGTTCTGGCCGAACAGATCCGGACGGTGCGCGCGTGTATCGGCACCATGCCGGTCTTCGGGATCTGCCTGGGCCATCAGCTGATCGCCGAGGCGGTGGGGGCAAAGACCTTCAAGATGAAGTTCGGCCATCACGGCGTCAATCATCCGGTACGCGACGAGGAGAGCGGCAAGGTGTTTGTGACGTCGCAGAACCACGGGTTCAGCGTGGACGAATCGACCCTGCCGGCGGACGCAACCGTCTGGTTTCGAAACGCAAACGACCAGACCGTTGAAGGCATCCGGATCGATTCGCTGCGGGTCGCCTCGGCGCAGTTCCACCCCGAGAGCGCTCCGGGGCCCTTCGACTCGCGCTGGATTTTCGCACGGTTCCTCGAACTGATGGGGCCGCCCTCCGGCGCGGAATCCTCGAACGCCACCTCAGGAGGCTCCGGTGCCGGCACGACGTGACCTCAAGAAGATCATGATCATTGGATCGGGGCCGATCGTGATCGGTCAGGCGTGCGAGTTTGACTATAGCGGCACGCAGGCGGTCAAGGCGTTGAAGGAAGAGGGGTACCAGGTGATTCTGGTTAACCCCAACCCCGCCACCGTCATGACCACCCCCGGTATCGCCGACAGCATCTATCTCGACCCTCTGCGCGTTGCGTCGGTAGAGGCGATCATCGCCAAGGAGCGTCCCGACGGGCTGCTCGCCACCATGGGCGGACAGACGGCGCTCAACCTCGCCATGGATCTCGACGCCGCCGGCGTGCTGCAGAAGTACGGGGTGGAGGTTCTGGGCGCGAAGATCGAATCAATCGCCAAGGCGGAAGACCGCGGCAAGTTCAAGGAAGTGATCGCAGCAATTGGTCTGGAAAGCCCACGGTCCGCCCTCATCTCTACGGTAGCCGAGGCATATGATTTCTTGAAGGATACCGATCCGCCCATCATTATCCGGCCCAGTTACACCCTCGGCGGCAAGGGCGGCAGCATCGCCCGCACCCGAGAGGAGTTTGCCCAGCAGGTCGAATGGGCCCTTGGGGAAAGTCCCACCCACACCGCGCTCATCGAGGAGTCGCTGATCGGGTGGAAAGAGTTTGAGCTGGAGGTCATGCGCGATCGGGCCGATAACGCCGTCGTCGTCTGTTCCATTGAAAACCTCGACCCCATGGGCGTCCATACCGGCGACAGCATCACCGTGGCGCCCATCCAGACGCTGAGCGATCGCGAGTACCAGCAGATGCGTACCGCCTCCATCGATATCCTTCGGGCAATCGGCGTGGACTGCGGCGGGTCGAACGTGCAGTTTGGCGTGGACCCCAGGAGCGGGCGCATGGTGGTCATCGAGATGAACCCCCGGGTGTCTCGCAGCTCTGCCCTCGCCAGCAAGGCAACCGGCTTCCCGATCGCCCGCTGCTCCGCCCGGCTCGCGGTGGGCTACACCCTCGACGAGGTCATCAACGACATTACCGGCAAGACCGTCTCCTGCTTCGAGCCGTCGCTGGATTACGTGGCGGTGAAGGTTCCGCGGTTTGAGATCGAAAAGTTTCCCGCGGGGTACGCCGAACTCGGCACCCAGATGAAGAGCGTAGGGGAGTCGCTCGCCATCGGGCGCACCTTCATGGAGGCGCTCAACAAGGCGATCCGCGCCTGTGAGTTCGGCTTCGACGGTCTGACCGAGGTCCCGGAGCTCACCACCGACCGCGTCGAACAGATGATCGACCGGTTGGACCCCCGTCGTATTTTTGCGATCTACACCAAGCTCGCGCGCGAAGGCGCCGGCGCCCTCGCCGACATCGAAGCGCGAACCGGCTACAACCGCTGGTTTCTCTCGCAGATGCTCGAACAGGTGGCGTGGGGAGCAGAGGTGGGCACACAGGGCGTAACCGATGAGCTGCTCTGGCGCGGCAAGCGCTTTGGCCTGAGCGACCGGGCGGTGGGTGCCGCTGCGGGGATGACGGCTGCGGAGGTCGCCGAGCGTCGCGCGACGCTCGGTCTATGCGCCGCGTACCATATTGTGGATACCTGCTCCGGTGAGTTTGCGGCAGAGACTCCGTACTTTTACTCGACCTGGGGAGAGATTGACGAGGGGGAACCGCTCGGAGAACAGGCGTTGATGATCCTGGGCAGCGGTCCCAACCGCATCGGGCAGGGGTTGGAGTTTGACACCTGCTGCACGCTCTCCTCGCTTGCGTATCGTGGCGTGAACCGACCTACCATCATGGTGAACTCCAACCCCGAGACAGTCTCCACCGATTTCAACGTGTCCGACCGTCTCTACATCGAGCCACTGACCGCCGAAGACGTGATTGAGATCATGCGCAAAGAGGGCACCCGCGATGTCGTGGTGCAGCTCGGCGGGCAGACGCCCCTGAACATGGCCGAGGCGCTCGAAGCCGCCGGCGCGCGCATTGTGGGAACACCGGTGGCCCGAATTCGCGATGCCGAAGACCGCGGGCTGTTCGCCGGGGTGATTTCCAAGGCTGGACTGAAGCAGGCAAGCAACCGGATGGCTGCCACCTTCGATGAAGCGGTTGCCGCCGCGGCCCAGATCGGCTATCCGGTGCTCTGCCGTCCGTCGTTTGTGCTCGGTGGGCGCAGCATGTCGATTGTGTATACGCAGCAGGAACTCGAACACTACCTTCGCACCAGCGGAATCACGATCTCAGCGTCCGCACCGGTGCTGGTCGATCAGTTTCTGGAAGACGCCTTTGAGTACGACCTTGACGCGCTCTTCGACGGCAGCGATCTCTACATCGGCGGGATTATGCAGCACATCGAGGCGGCCGGGATCCACTCCGGCGATTCGGCGTGTGTCTTTCCCTCGTACAAGGCGGAGCCGGCAGCGTTGCAGCAGATCCGGCAGGCTGCGGCCATGATCGGGCGCGAGTTTGGCGTTCGCGGTTTTCTCAACATCCAGTTTGCGGTCAAGGACGGCGAGGTCTACGTGATCGAGGTAAACCCGCGCGCGTCGCGCACCGTGCCGTTTATCTCTAAGGCAACCGGCGTAAATCTGGTGGATTCGGCGGTTCGACTCTGGTCGGGGCAGGGGCTGCGGGAGCAGGGCCTCATCAACGATCACGAGACCGGCATTCCGGGTGTGGGCGAGGGGCGCTGCGTAGTGGGCTGGGCGGTGAAGGAGGCGATGTTCTCGTTCGATCGCTTCCGCGGCGTAGATCCGCTGCTCGGTCCCGAGATGCGTTCCACCGGAGAATCAATCGGCATCGGCGAGAGCTTCGGCGAAGCGTTCGCCAAAGCTACCAGCGCGGCGGGAACCGATCTGCCGACGAAGGGCACGGTCTTTGTCTCGGTTCATGACTCAGACAAACAGACGATTCTGCCGGTGGTCCGGGAGCTATCCGAGTTGGGCTTTGACCTTGCCGCAACCCGCGGCACCGCGCAATTTCTCTTTGACAACGGGCTCTTCCCCGAGGTGATTCTGAAGGTGCACGAGGGACGGCCGAACATCGTCGACCACCTGTCCGCGGGCCGGATTGCCATGGTGATCAACACACCGCTGGGGCGCTTCACCCACAGCGACGACGCCTACATCCGCATCGAGACGCTGCGCCGGCACGTTCCCTACACCACCACCACCTCGGCAGCCCGGGCGGCGGTGGAAGGGATTCGCTACCTCATGCGTTCCGAAGTGGTCCCCCGCCGGCTCCCGGGCCGCTGGTGACGCCGTTGATTACCACCTTGTTGTAGTAGTACTCGATGCTGTCCACGAGGGCCTCCCAGGACGCCTCAATGATGTTCTCGTGAACGCCCACGGTGTCCCAGGTTTCGCTGTTGTCACTTGAAGTAATGAAGACGCGCACCTTTGCGGATGCGTGCTCTTCGGGGTTCAGGACCCGCACCCGGTAGTCGATCAGGCTGATCTGCTTCAGGAAGGGGTAGTGGGAGTCGAGGGCATCGCGCACCGCGTGGTCGAGCGTCTCAACCGGGCCGATTCCCACGGCCGCACCCATCACCTCACCGCCGTCGGTTCGAAGGAAGATACGCCCAACGGTCTTGGAGTCCGCGTCGAGGCTCTTGAACGACTCCAGATGGTAGTTCTTGAGTTCGATAAGCGGGCGATACCGACCGATGGCTTTTCGCAGCAGAAGGTCGAAGCTCGCCTCCGCGGCCTCGTACTCGTAGCCTTCGCGCTCGCGCTCTTTCAGCGTCTGAACCAGCGTGTTGACCGCAGGGTCGTTCTTCTCGAAGGTGCCGTACGGCTTGAGCTTATCCACGATGGTTGACTTGCCGGCGAGCTCCGAGAGCAGGATGCGGCGGTGGTTTCCCACAAGGCTTGAGTCCATGTGCTCCATCAGGGCGGCTGCCTTCGCGACCACGTCGGCGTGTTGCCCGGCCTTGTGGCTGAACGCGGCGTCCCCCACGTAGGGCTGGCGCTTGTCGGGGATGATGTTTGCCTTCTCGGCAACAAAGCGGGAGAGATTGGTCAGCGAGGCGAGATTCTCGGAAACCGCCGGCTTGTACCCTTTCTTCAGGATGGCGTTCGGGATGAATACGCAGAGATTGGCATTCCCGCACCGTTCGCCCCACCCGTTGATGGTGCCCTGAATCTGGATCGCTCC
>SLTF01000105.1 GCA_007130025.1 Spirochaetales bacterium
CAGCTCGTCGGGAAGAAGACCAAGCGCGCCTTCCGCCTTGGCGATCGCGTACGCGTGCGCATCAAGGACGTATCTACCCAGGAGCGAAAGGCGAATTTTGTGCTGGCAGAGTGATGAGAACAAACAACCGGAACCGGCAACAAGCATGACCGACACCCCGTGGACACCCGAATCCTGGCGAGGCAAACCCGCCCGCCAGCAGCCCGCCTATCCCAGCGCGGCAGCGCTCGCCCGCGTTGAAAACGAACTGGCCACGTACCCGCCGCTGGTGTTTGCCCAGGAAGCGCGGGCGCTGCAGGATGGCCTGGCCCGTGCGGCGGTTGGCGAGGGCTTTCTGTTGCACGGCGGCGACTGCGCCGAGAACTTCACCGATTTCACCGCGCCGCGCATCCGCGACACCTTCAAGGTGCTGCTCCAGATGGCGATTGTGCTCACCTTTGGCGCAGCCGTCCCCATCGTAAAGGTGGCGCGCATGGCCGGACAGTACGCAAAGCCGCGATCCGCAGACTTGGAGACTCGTGACGGCGTCTCTCTTCCGAGCTACCGTGGGGACATCGTCAACGGCATTGAGTTCACGAAGGAGGCGCGTACGCCCGATCCGCAACGGATGATCACCGCCTACCACCACTCGGCGGCAACCCTCAATCTGCTTCGCGCGTTTGCGCAGGGCGGGCTTGCCGACCTGCACGAGGTAGGCCGCTGGAACATGGGCTTTGTAGAGAGTAATCCTCTGCGCGATCGGTACCAGGAGATGGCTGAGCGGATTGGCGAGAGCCTTCGGTTCATGGAAGCCATGGGGATCAACTCGGACACCGCACCGGTGATTCGCGAGACGTCGCTCTACACCTCGCACGAGGCGCTGCTTCTCAACTATGAGCAGGCGCTGACGCGGCGAGACAGCATCAGTGGAAACTGGTACGACTGCTCTGCGCACTTCGTGTGGATCGGGGAACGCACCCGCGGTGTCGACGATGCGCACGTGGAGTTCTGCCGGGGCATTCACAATCCCATCGGACTGAAGGTTGGGCCCTCCATGACGGGTGACGCGCTGATGCGGCTGATCGATACGCTCGACCCGGACAATTCGCCCGGTCGGCTCAGTCTGATCGCACGAATGGGGGCGGACGCAATCGGTCAGGTGCTTCCGGATCTCGTGCGTGCGGTACGTCGCGAGGGGCGAGCCGCGCTCTGGGTCTGCGACCCCATGCACGGAAACACGGTTACCACGTCAACGGGGCTGAAGACCCGAGACTTCGCTGCGGTGATGCGGGAACTCTCGCGGTTTCTTGACGTTCACCAGGCCGAAGGCAGCCACCCCGGGGGGATTCACCTGGAGATGACCGGCGAGAACGTAACCGAATGTACCGGCGGCGCCTACGGCCTCAGCGAGGAAGACCTCACGCGCCGCTACCGCACCTACTGCGACCCACGACTCAACGCCGACCAGGTGTTGGAACTCGCCTTCCTGCTTGCCGATTCCATCAGGACGCTGAAGACTCTTCGGCCATCATCTCGCTGACCAGATCGCGGTACGCGATCAGCTTATTCCACTCCCGATCAACCTGGGTGACCAGAGCGGTCGCTTCGGTGGTTCGTCCGGCAGCACTGGCCGCAAGAAAGCGATTGTAACTGTCGTGCAGCTGGTTATGATCGCGCTCCAGTGCGGCGAGCTGCTCTCCGCGTTCGCCGCTCCACCGTCCGCGCAGATCGGTGATCAAGCGGCCAAGCGGGCAATCAGGACCATCGAGTGGACCAGGGATATGGTTGCGCTCCACGCGGCCGGCAAGCAGCATCTGGGCACCCACCAGGCGCCGTTTATGGTCAAGAATGACCCGGCGCAGCGTGGTGTTGTACGTTCGGCCTTCGGTGTCGTTCTCCAGCACAAAGAAGCGCAGTTCGCTGACGAGTTTCCCCAGGTACTCGCTGTTGCGTACCGCCGCGTTCGCGATGGCGGTCTGCATCTCGTGCACGGACTGCATGCCGTCGTGGGCGTCGCGCATACTGGTGCGGGTTGAGGATGAGAAGTCGCGGATCGACGTAAGCGCCTCGCTGATTCCGGCGGCGCCGCGGTCAATTTCGCCGGAGCCCTGGCGAATCTCCTGGGTGATCTCGCTCAGCGACACAACCGCTTGCAGCATCTCCCGACTGCCGCCCGCGAGCTCCTGGGTTGCGCTGGTGATTTCGGAGAAGGCCTGAACAAACCGCGATACTTCGGCGTTCATCTGCTGGAACGCCTGGTGCGCGGCGCTTCCCGATTCGTTCGCTTCGGCGATCCGCTTCACGAATCCCTTGAGCGATCCGCTGATCCGTCCCGCATTTTTCGCCGTAGACTCCGCGAGTGAACGAATCTCTTCGGCCACAACCGCAAACCCGCGGCCGTACTCTCCGGCGTGCGCCGCCTCGATCGCGGCGTTCATCGCCAGAAGGTTGGTCTGAGCGGCAACGTGGTTGATAACCGAGATCATCTCAAGCACCTCTTTCATGCCGTTGGAGAGATCGGTTATCACCCCGTTGGTGAGGGCGACCTTCTCGCCTCCCTCCGTAGTGATCGCAACGAGGCCCTCGGTCGCCTGCTGTCGCTCGCCGGCGATGGACGCCACGCTTTCGATGGAGGCGGTCATCTCTTCGATCGACGAGGAGGTCTGCTCGACGGCGCCGGACTGATTCTGAATCTGCTCGCTGAGGCTTCGGATGGTGGACGAAATCTCTTCGACCGCGCCCGACGAATCCGCGATGCGATCGTCGAGCGCCGCAATCTGGTCACTGACGGTGTCGATGGTGGTCAGGATCTGCTCGATGCGCTCACCGGCGCCCTGTGCCGTGCTGCTGAATTGATCACCGATCCCGCGATTGTTGTCGATCAGTTCGCGCATCGACAGAAGGATCACCTGCAGACCCGCCACCAGCGTATCGTCAAACTCGTTGGAGAGCGCGCGGAACTCCGGGGCGCCGCGCTGCATGCCAACGCGCTCGGTCAGGTTTCCTTCCGAAACCCGGCGCATGCTCGCCTCGATGCGGGCGATGGGCGCAGAGACCTGAGCCCGGGTGAAGAGCGCGATCAACAGGGCACCGAGAACCGGGACACCAACCACGACGGCGGCCAATAACGCAAGCGGAACTCCCTCCGCGATGAGGGGCCATACTACCGCGAGCGGCGCTCCCGCTGCTGCAATGAGAACGAGTGCGGCAAGCACACCCACTCGAACGCTGACACTGATACCCCGCTTCATCGCTACCTCCCGGACGGGAATTCGAGCAGTAGGGTAGCACAAAGATCAAGAATGTGCAAACCCGATGACGAACCGGCGGAGTGGTGGAATCCGGGACCGGTTCGAGCCCTACCCGCCGGCGCCGCAGCACGCGGGTTCGCTTACCCGCAGCACAAAGCGGTTTACTGCCTCGGCAACGCCGTCCTCATCGTTGGTGCAGGTTGTGACCCAGTCGGCGATCGCGCGGATACGAGGAATGGCGTTGTTCATCGCCACGCCAAAACCGGCCCACTCGATCATGCCGGCGTCGTTCATGCTGTCGCCAATCGCCATCACGTGCTCCCGCGGAATGGCCAGCATCTCGGCAAGATGGCGAAGCGCGGTCCCCTTGTCCGAACCGCCCGGCAGCACCTCCAGAAAGAAGGGCTTGGAGGTAACAAGGTTGAAACGATGGCCTATCTCGCCATGAAGCTGTTCGTACAACTCGCGGAGCCGCTGCGGGTCGCCGGGAATCATCAATTTGGGTACGGGAACCGAGCGCAACAGATCGACAAAGTCGGGCACAATGCGCTTCCCGAGACCGGAGTAGCG
>SLTF01000006.1 GCA_007130025.1 Spirochaetales bacterium
CGCAGGGGAAGGTGCTCTACTGGGGGACCTCGGAGTGGTCGGCCCAGGAGATCATGCAGGCCTATTCGGTGGCGCGGCAGTACAATCTGGTGCCGCCGACCATGGAGCAGCCGCAGTACAATATGCTCGTGCGTGATCGCTTTGAGTCCGAGTACGCACGCCTCTACCCCGAGATTGGTCTTGGGACCACCATCTGGTCACCGCTGGCTTCGGGTCTGCTCACCGGCAAGTACAACAGCGGAATCCCCGAGGATTCGCGGCTCAACCTGCCCGGCTACGAGTGGTTGCGCGACAAGCTGCTGGGGGATCGCGGTGAGCAGAACCTCGCGATTGTGAAGGAGCTCGGCGCGGTTGCCGATGACCTCGGCACCAGTCTTGCAAAACTCGCCATCGCGTGGTGTCTGAAAAACCCCAACGTCAGCACGGTGATCACCGGAGCGTCGCGAGTTTCCCAGGTCGAAGAGAACATGAAAGCCGCAGACGTTGTGCCCCTGCTGACCGACGAGGTAATGCAGCGCATCGAAACGATCCTGGGGAATCGTCCCGAGTAACCGGGACGCGCACGGCCATGGCGAAACGCACCGATGTTCTGCTCTACGGCGCCTACGGCTATACCGGGCGCCTGATCACCGAAGAGGCGGTTCAGGCCGGTATCCGGCCCATTCTGGCGGGGAGAAATTCTGCCCGGGTCGAGGCGGTCGCCCGTGAGTTTGGTCTCCCGTGGGTGGCGTTTGAGATCACCGACGCGCACGCGATCCGCGAGGCGCTCTCCCGTGTTCAGGTGGCGATCAACTGCGCGGGACCCTTCCGCCACACCTTCACCCCCTTCATCGACGCGTGCATCGACACCGGCGTGCACTACCTGGACGTGACCGGTGAAATCGACGTGTTTCACCGCGCCGCCGCGCGCCACGCCGATCTCATCAACGCCGGGATCATGGCGATGCCCGGCGTTGGTTTTGACATCGTTCCCTCGGACTATCTGGCGTCGTACGCAAAGACGCGGCTGCCCTGTGCGCAGAAGCTGGTAATGGCGGTGGGAAAGGTAGACGCGGTGTCCCGCGGCACGGCAACCACGGTGCTCGATCAGCTCGGCCGCCCCGGGCTCGCCCGGGTGGACGGCCGCATTGTTGAGGTCTCAACAGCGTGGCACCAGCGCAAAATTGATTTTGGCAGCGGACCGGAACTCTGCATCACCGCCCCGCTGGCCGACGTCTTCTCAGCCCACTACACCACCGGCATCCCCACCATCGAGTGTTACGTGGCGCTTCCCTGTCCGGTGTCGGCGTGGGCGCTCAAGCTCTTCCATCCCATCCTGAAACCGACCTGGCTCCAGGCCTTCCTGCGCCGCCGACTGGCCCGCATGAAGCAGCCCGGACCCAACCCCGAACAACGCGCAGCCGGACGAAGCGTCATCTACGTGGAAGCCGAAAGCACCGACGGCAACCGGATTCGAACCGTCATGCGAGGTCCCGAACCCTACACCATGACCGCTTCCGTTGCGGTGGCCGCCCTCAAGGGGGTACTCGCCGGCCGCGCCAGGCCGGGATTCCAGACACCTACGCCGGTGTTTGGCGTCGATCTCATCTCCGCCTGCGACATCGAGATCGAGGACCTGGAGTAGGGCGGGCGCCTACTCCGTGCGCTGGAGGGTGGCTCTTGTGGCCCCGGTGGAGATGCCGCCGTCCACCAGCAGGATCTGTCCGGTGATGTACTGCGAGGCGTCGGAGGCCAGGAATACCACCGCACCGTCGAGGTCGTCGGGCTTTCCGGGGCGGCGCGCAGGAATGCGATCGATCAGGTAGGCAAGCCACTCGGGGTTTTCGTACAGCGCCTTGGTTTGCTCCGTCCTGAACCAGCCCGGTGCGAGGCAGTTCACCGTGATCCCCCGCGGGCCAAACTCATCGGCCATGGCCCTGGTCATCTGAAGCACACCACCGCGGCTCGCGCAGTAGGGCACGATACCCGCGTACCCGAATACCGACGTCACCGAACCGATGTTGATCACCCGCCCCAAAGACTGCCCACCCGCCGACTGCTTCAGAATGAGCGGAAGAATCGCCTTCGACACGAAGAAGGTACCCCGCAGGTTGGTGTCTACCACGGTGCTCCAGTCATCCCAGGTCACCTCGAGCACGGGCTTGCGGATATTGCATCCCGCGTTGTTTACCAGGACGTCCACGCAACCAAATTCGCCCTCCACCGCGCCGGCAAACGCGGTAATGCTCGATTCGCTTCGCACATCGAGCGCGAAGGCGTGTGCCGTGCCGCCGCCGGCGGCAATGGAAGAGACCGTGTCCGCACAGTCTTCCTTCTTCCGAGCCGTCACGGCGACGGTGGCGCCGGCGCGGGCGAGGGCGTGTGCCATGTCGCGACCCAGTCCCCGGCTGCCGCCGGTGACGATGGCTACCTTGCCGCTGAGATCAAACAGATTGTCCGTCATGGCGTTCTCCTTACGGTTTCAGCACTACCTTGAGGTGCTCGGCTGTTCCTTCATACAGCTTCTCGAAGAGCTCGGGGCCGTCCTCCAGCGGGGCAACCGCGGTAATCAACCGATCCGCGGGTATGGACCCGTCCGCCAGCATGCCGAGCGCCGCCGGATACTCGTTGCAGATCGCGCAGCTGCCCTGGATACGAATCTGCCCGGCAACCACGCGCTGCAGCGGAATCGTAATCTCGGGCGTGAGGTTTCCCAGAACGGTGACCGTGCCGCCTCGGCGCACCGCTGCGATCGATTCCGAAATGGTTGCCTGAATCCCGACCGCCTCGATGACGGCGTCCGCGCCGCGACCGTCGGTGAGCGCGCGGCACGTTCGTGACAGCGATTCGCCGGAGCCGGGGTTCACGGTGTGGGTGGCGCCCATCGCGCGGGCCACCTCCAGCCGCGATGCAGCCATGTCCGACACCACGATGTTCACACAGCCCCGGCTGCGCAATCCCGCGACGGTTGCAAGCCCGATCACCCCGGCACCCAGAACCGCCACCGTGTCCCCGAAGGAAACCGGGGTGAGGTCGATACCGTGCAGGGCTACCGCGACGGGCTCAGTGAGCGCCGCGTGGTCCATGCTCAAACTATCCGGAAGCCGGTACAGGACGTGGGCCGGCACCGCGACGTACTCGGCGAAGGCGCCCGGTTGGCGGTACTCATCGCACGAGACCCCCAGCACCCGCCTTCCGTCGCTCAGGTTGTACCAGCCACGCCGGCTGTACCAGTCGTCAAGACGGTAGAGCGTCGAGTCGAAGGTCACCCGGTCGCCCTCTCGCCAATCGCTCACCGCCGCACCAACCGCGGCGATGCTCCCCGCGGCCTCGTGTCCCATGATGATTGGAGGCACCCGCCGACCGGTGCTCCCGTCGTATCCGTGGATATCGCTGCCACAGATTCCGACGCTCTCCACGCGGATCAACACCTCGGTGTCGCGGGGAACGGGGGTCTCGACCGCCTGAACGCGCAGTCGGCGGTACTCTTCCAGAACGAGGGCTTTCATATGGCGTACTCCGTGTGAACTCAGGATGCGGGCGGTTGTTAGTTCTGTCAAGGCGCATCAATTGGTGCGAAAATCGTGCGTTGCGGCGGATTTCGGCCGCGGTTGCCGCGGCGCAGCGGTGCGTGGTACGCTCTGGATCAATGAACAACCCCGACACCGAACCGCAACTGCGGCAGTCCGACACCGTTCTCTGGGTTGTGGGTGCAGCCGGTGGCATCGGCTCGCAGCTTGCGCTCGCGGGCGCGGAACGCGGGTTTCGGTTGGTGCTCTCCGGTGGAGCGCCCCAGGAGCTGGCTGCGCTTGCCGAGCG
>SLTF01000206.1 GCA_007130025.1 Spirochaetales bacterium
GGATTTCAGCCGCGTCCCCGGCTCTGAGATCCTGGCCGAAGACCTGCTGAGGCTCAAGGATACCATCACCGACGCCATCGGCGCTATGCTGGACCGACTGGTACCCCGGTAGCGATCGGCATGATGATGCCGCCCACGATGGCGAAATAGAGCACTCCTGCGGCCCACAGAGAACCGGCAGAACGATGGAGACACACCGACTCTTGGTCGCGGTTACGACGCCTCGCTGTGGTTGTTCATTCGACATGGCAGGACCAACGCCCGCCGAACTTCACCATCAAGTGACGGCCATGCCCGAGGATAGGCGACAGCCCTTTGAATCGCGGAGTATACCTCAACAGAAAAATCGTATCCGAGGCCGGTCCCAACACTCTCATAGTAATCGACCGCCTCACGCAACTCGAGGTCAGCGTCAGGATGAAACCAGAAACTCACTGGTTTCGGCCGTTCCAAATTCTCGCAAAGACGTCTTCACCTGGTATGCGTGAGACTGCTCCGGACCGGAGTTCGCTCAACCGTTTTCGAGCCACCTCCGCCCACTTTTCATCGATTCTTGATTCGGGAGGATTGAGGGTCCGCAGGAGCGAATCCACAACAAGCGCACGCTCTTCCACGGGAAGAGCCTCCGCCTCATCAATCAGGTCTTGTATTCTCATCAGACACCCCTCTTCCCGGAGGATTCGCACCGCGCGTTCGAGATCTGCCGTGTACGATGCGCCGTATTCCTGCGTCTCCCGCGACTCTTCTCTCATTTCACGGTCTCCGGTCCGTAGATCACCGCATGATAACAGGTTTTCCGTTCGTTCGGTACCTGCTGTTGGAACACCACACCAGATTAAATGAGTGTTCGCTCCCCTATCCCACAATAACCAGCACCACGTACGGAACAAGACTCAGCCTGACGAAGAGAATCTTCATCCCGCCAACGAAGCAGCAGGACCCCGCCGTTGATCACCGTGCACCAGCCAAAGAATGCTCGCAACAATTCGATACTCATCGTGGCCCTCCTGGTTTTCGGGACAGCGTCGCTACCCGGCGTTCTTTTTCTTTTCCGCGAGTTGGCCCGTAACGTACTTGTGCAACACGCTCTTCACAAACGATTGGTATTTCAGGCCCTCCTGCGCGGCAAGTTCCTTGATCCGCTCCAGTTCGTCGCGGTCGATCCGGATGTTCATCTTGGTCTCTCTTTCGCGCTGAAACTGATCCGCTGCCTGTTTCAGCTGTTGTTTCATGTCTGGTGACGCCGACTTGAACTCTTCAATCGGTGCAGACTCAATTGATTCGATGAGTTCTCGCTCCTCTTCATCCACGTAGGCAGATTCTGAATCAATCATGTGCCTCTCCTTCTGTCAGGTGCCGGAACGTGCGGCTGGGATAGACGGTCTGCAAGAAAAACGTCTCACCTTCCACGGTGTTTGGAACGCAGTGTGGATAGCCATTGATGCGGACAACCATGATCCGCTGGCCTGGATACCGTTGACGATTCGGGTGTTCATAGTCAGCAAGGATGCCACCATCAGCAACGGCCCGTATCGCGTCCTCAAACGTGACGTTCCGGTTCGACGACAACCACGAATCTTTTGCTTCGTTGAATCGGAACTTCATTGTCAATTGTGCCCCCCTTTGTGCGCACATTGTCAAATGGTTACCCTTGTCCGAAGATTATTGCCTTGCGTAGCACAAAGGAATAGATGCATACCACGGGTTGCCGGACGATCCACCCGCGCGACTACAGTCGCCGTTCCTCGGCCAAGTCGCGGAGACCGTCGGGCCGCGCGCACCCGAATTGGGCGTGCCGTGGCCCGCATCCACCGCGATGCGCAGCCGGTACAACGCGGAGCGCTGATTGTTTTCGCGCGGTGGCAACAACGAGACCTCTTGCACGTTTTCCGAAGCGGCGAACTGTGCTATTCTGGACGAGGTGGACGTGATATGGGACTTTATTTCGAATGGGACCCTACCAAGGCGGAACCCAATGCGACGGTTCACTACGTCACGTTTGAAGAGGCGTGCACCGTTTTTGAAGATCCTCTGTCTCGAACCATTGAGGACCCACTGCATTCCGAGCACGAAGAACGCTTCGTCATAATCGGACAATCTGCTCGTAGACGTACTCTTGTAGTCGTCCATACGGAGCGTGGAGAAAGAATCCGGGTGATCAGCGTGAGGCTGGCAACGGGGAGGGACAACGATCCTATGAAACAGATGAAGAATGATCCGGACCTGATGGAAGAATACGACTTCAGCGGTGGCGTGCGCGGGAAATACGCTCGACGCTTTCAGGAAGGCAGCAACGTGGTGGTAATCGACGCGGACGTTGCCGAGTACTTTCCCGATCACGACTCGGTGAACGATGCGTTGCGAAGCCTTGTGGAAGTGATTACCAGGCAGGTCAAGACACCCCACCGGCACGGAAAGCAGGGCTCCTGACCGTCGGTGCCGCTCGGCGTCGGTCGAATGCGGACCTCCCGCACCCGATACGGGTGCGGCGGGGAACGTGCGGTCGAACGCGGTTATTCTTGAGCAAGTGGGAGAACGCGCGTCCGGGATTGGCGAAGGTCAACGGAAATCAGTGCTCCGCGCTCCAGTGAACCGCTTCATGCCCTCCAGATTCGAGAACAGTAACCCAATCTGGAGACAGGTTCATGTCGATCAGACCTTTCTCCTGCAGCGACCGAAACTTCCTGTTCGTCTGCTCGCCACGCAGAATAACTCAGTGCCAACCGTGACCCTGGTACCCCGGATGCAGGGATGCCCTCCCACCACCATGGGGTTCAGCGAAATGCGCTCTGTGCTGTTCATGATCCAATCCCATTGCGTTTGTATGGACTTTTCAATGAACGCCGGATCAGGTCCTCGTTGGGGCTAGGGGCTGCGACGCATGGGATCCACTTCAAACCATATCGAGAAAGAAACGGGCCGCTTTCAACTCCTGCTCTGCTTTCTGGAGCCACTCGAGAATCAAATCTTCAAGCTGCATACAACCTTTGTCCGGTTTCGAGAATCGTACGTTCAAGCGTCGGCAGGCAGCTTCTCTGACGAAACTCAGAGTCCCGCTCAACGAGTACGTCACACGGAGCAACCATCAATGAAGAAGGTTCGAGGTGAAGTGATTGCCTGAGTGAGCGAACGTCCTCCACCTCGTCACCGACCACAATCATGAAATCGAAATCGCTGTCGTCCGCCGCTGTGCCGGCGGCCCGGCTACCGAACAGAAACACCAGCTTCGGCTTGGCGATCCTGACGATGAGATCGGTGACCTGCTGAAGACCGAGCTGACTTGCCATTTCCGAGAATTTTACCGGGGACGTGAAAAGAGCTCAACAGAATGCGGAGTAATCGGACAATCACGTGCTCCCTGTGAACAACGGTGATAAAGCTCCGGAATGGGGAACTCCGAAACCGTTGTTGACAACCGCAAAGGGAAATGGTCTTGAACCCCATCGATATTTGTTGCGCGTCATTGAGCGAGTACCAAGCGCGAAAACCAGCGAAGACTATGGACGGGTCCTACCGCAGTACGTCGACCTCAGTACCGAATAACGCCCACTCACCCATACCGCATGACTCCATACGGCTTCCTGTAACGGGTGAGACTCACCGGGCGCTTACGACCATCGGATTCGGCTGAAGACACCGTCCCCAGTACTCCCAGTTCAGTTAAACCGGCGGGAAGCTTCCATAGCCCCTCATTCACTGGGAGGCGTGTCATTGTTATTGAAACTGTTTCTTATCGCGTCTTCGGCCGTCTTGTCGTTGGCAAATAGATGGGTAATGAAACCAGTACTCAGAGCAC
>SLTF01000193.1 GCA_007130025.1 Spirochaetales bacterium
AAGACGGTCACGCCATAAATGTTTCCGTCCTGGGTTGCATGCTCCCATGCAGACGACGAAAGCGCGTTGTAGTTGTCGGGATCCTCCCGGCGCCATCGCTCGATGTATTCGTTCATCGACATCAGCAGGTTCCCTTCGACGAGAGGCGGAAGACGGCGCGAGTCGGTCTGAATGATGTCCGGCCCCACTCCCGCGCTGATTGCGGTGGCGGCTTCCGTCAGCACCTGCTCCAGCGGAATGACGTCGGCACGGACGCGGATGTTCGGATACCGCTGGTGAAACGCCGCAAAGTTGTCGTCCGGAATGAAGTCCTGGCGCCCAAACCATACGGTCAGTTCGACAACTCCGTCCTATTGCGGAGTTGCAGCCTGCTGAGCTCCACCGGCGAACCCGAATGCGGGAACGAGCAGAATCAGCAGCGCGATCAACAGTCGTTGAATACCCTTCATGTGTGTACCCTCCTGTTTTGGGTTCCTTTTATGATGAGGCCGGTATCGCAATCCGTACAGGTGGTGCCGGTACCGATTTTCCGGTACTTGAGTACCGGTTTCACTCCGGAATGGTGCGGTCTGCGGTGTCGGCGGGGTCGGCGGCGGCCTGAGCCGCGGACGCGCGTGTGTCGCCGAATCCGAGCTCACGCGCCCTGCGGATGAGATGGAGCCGATCGTGCACGTCGAGTCGATCATAGAGGTCGCTGATGCGATTCTTGACCGTCTGCTCGGCGAGGTGGAGCTCGGCACCGATCTCGTGGTTATCGAGGCCCTGGGCCACGAGATGAAGGACTTCCTCGTCGCGGCGCGTGAGGGTCAGCTCTTCGCCGCGCGGAGTGGCTACTGTGCGTGGCGCGGCAAGGGAACGTGGAGCGGTGGCGCTGTCTGGAGCTGGTGGTTGCTGATCCTCGCTGCGGTGAGCCCGGTCCACCAATTTGGATGCAACGCTGGGTGAAATCTGGATGCTGCCTGTAGTGGCCGCGCGAATGGCGCCCAGCAGCTCGGGAGCGGACATATCCTTGAGCAGGTAGCCGACCGCACCGTGGTGGATGGCCTGATAGACGTACTCGTCGTCGTCGAAGGTGGTAAGCATGAGCACCCGGATGGACGGGTCGCGGCTGCGCAGCTCCTTGACGGCGGCAACTCCGTCGAGGTCGGGCATCCGCACGTCCATGATGACGAGGTCCGGCTTGTGTTCCTCGACCAACGACAGGGCTTCACGCCCGTCACCGGCAATGCCAACGACGTCGAGATCGGGCGCCCACGTCTCTATCACCACGCGCAGAGAGTCGACGAAGAGCCGCTGGTCGTCAACCAGCAGCAGTCTGGTTTTGGTACTGAGTGGTTCCGACATCGCCGCGCTTCACCGGCACCCAGACGCGGAGTTCAAAACCCGCGCCGTCCATGCAACCGGCGTGTACGGTGCCGCCGAGCGCTTCGATCCGTTCGCGCATTCCGCGTAATCCAATTCCATCCTTGATCTCCTGGCTCCCTACCCCGTTGTCACGAAGACTGACGCTGATTCCGTTTCCGTCAAACCAGAAGAGTACCATGACTTCGGTGGCTCGGCCATGACGAAACGCATTGGTGAGTCCCTCCTGGACAGTGCGGTAGACAACCGAGTCTATGGCGGATTCCGGGGAGGTGAAGAGGTTGCGGTACTCTACGCGTACCGTCACGCTGGTTGCCGACTCGAAGGTGCGAAACAGCTTTTCCAGCTGCATACGTGCACTCCGGCGCGGTATTGAGGCGGCTCGGAGTGCGCGAAGGGTCTTTCGCACCTCCGCAAGCGCGTCCTGCGCCTGGGTGCGTGCGAGCACCAGCGTCTGTCGTAGTCGCGACGGATCAACCTCGATCAGACCCTGGGCGGCCTCCATCATGACAACGATGTTGGTGAGGCTGTAGCCGATGGAGTCGTGCACCTCGCGGGTGATGCGGTTGCGCTCTTCCTGAGAAGAGCGTTCTTCCGCGCTCGTTGCATAGTCCTGAAATCCCACGTTTGCGGACGTGAGCTGCAGGACCGACTGGTTGAGCCGCTGCGACAGGCGCTGCTCGGCGTCGAGGGCGTGCGTCGTGGCGTGCAGAAGGTGGGCAGTCACGACCGCACCCACCGCGTAGCTGATTGCACCGATGATCCGGTCCGGAGTCTGCACCAGCAGCACGTTTCCCCAGACGTTGGTTGCTCTGGGAAGTACTGCGTAGGCGGCTACCGCCAGCGCGGCGAGTGCGGTGGCGGGTCGCGGCGGAAAGAGCAGATGGGCCTGTATGATGAGGGCAATGAGAAGGGTCAGCTGGGCGAACATCCAGAGGCCGTCGGCATAGGTTGCGATGAGGAAGGTGGCACCCTGACAAGCGAACAGCAACGCGCGAACGCCCTGCGTACGGGCGGCAACGGAGGCGAGGGCAATGGCCAGAGAAATGGCGACGAGGACGGTGAACTGGACGGTCCATCGCTGCATGAGCTGGGCTGCCACCTGCAGCCGCTGCGGAATGGGTTGCTCGGTGATGTCGGGCGGGGGGAGAAACGCGACCTCCCGCACGAAGGCGTCGGCGGTCACTCGATATTGAATGACCGAAACAAGGTGCCCCCCGATCACCGCGACCAAACCGATGATCAGCAATACGCGCCGGTTCATGGTTGTTTGATTATAGCCGGAGATGGTGGGCCTGTCACAGGAAGGCGCCTTTGACCCACGCGAGTAGCCAGCCTGGTGCGTTAGCGGCTGGCGGGCGGGCAGCCGCCGGCGGCGGCCGCTGGCGGGCGGGCGGAAAAATGCGAATGATATCGGTTAAGTGTCTAGGTCAACTAGACACTTAACGTATGCGGTTCGTTCTTTTTTCGCGTCGCGGTGTGGAGGCGATGCGGTGGGGACACTTCGCGGTGTCGAGGCCGGGTCGGGCTGGTTGCGGCCAGGTTGGGGCAGCGGTTCGGGGGCGGTCAGACGGCCGCGAAGTCCAGGGTGGCGAAGTGGTCTTCGAGGGTTTCGGGGCGGCGGATCTGCGTGACGCTGCCGTCGGGGCGCAGGAGGAGTTCGGCGCTGCGCAGTTTGCCGTTGTAGTTGAAACCCATGGAGTGGCCGTGGGCGCCGGTGTCGTGGATGACCACGTAGTCGCCGATGTCCACCGCGGGGAGGGGTCGGTCGATGGCGAACTTGTCGTTGTTTTCGCAGAGGCTGCCGACGATGTCGTAGGTGTGGTCGACGGGGGCCTGTTCCTTGCCCAGGACGGTGATGTGATGGTAGGCGCCGTACATGCCGGGGCGCATCAGGTTTGCCATGTTGCCGTCGAGACCGATGTAGTGCTTGTAGGTGTCCTTGCGGTGGATGGCGCGGGTGACGAGGTAGCCGTAGGGGCCGGTGACCACGCGGCCGTTTTCGAGCACGATGCGCAGGGGGTCGAGGCCGGCGGGTTTGACGATGCGGTTGTAGGCGGCGCGGACGCCGTCTGAGACGTACTGGTAGTCCACGGCGGTCTGTTCGGGCCGGTAGGGGATGCCGATACCTCCGCCGAGGTTCACAAACTCCACCCGGATGCCGGTCTTCTCCCTGATCTCCACCGCGAGCTCGAAGAGCATCACGGCGGTTTCGACAAAATAATCTGGGTTGAGTTCGTTTGAGGCGACCATGGTGTGCAGGCCGAAGCGACGGGCGCCGTGATCGCGCGCGGCGGCGTAGCCAGCGATGATCTGCTCGCGGGTGAAGCCGTACTTGGCCTCTTCGGGTTTCCCAATGATGACGTTGCCCTCGCGAAGCGGCCCCGGATTGTAGCGCATGCAGATCAGATCGGGCATGCCGACGCCC
>SLTF01000014.1 GCA_007130025.1 Spirochaetales bacterium
CACCGAGATCGTCGCATCGGCAGTGGGAACGAGGCGGCCGTTGATCGAGCAGAACGGACCGTTCACTTTTGCGCCCTCGGTGGCCTTCGCCGAACCGCGAACTCCTTCTTTTCTGCGAACACCGGCTGTTCCGCCTCCACTACCGCCCGCTCACAGAGCGCGTGCTGAGCGACAAAAACCGCCTGTGTGCCTTTGGGCTCCTTCCGCTCGTAGCGTCCGTCGGAACGAAGCACGTGCGCCTGTCCGGTGTCACGAAAGTACGTCAGCAGGATCTGATGCGTCTCCTCCACCAATCCGGGGTCTTCAATGGGCACCATGAGCTCGATCCTGCGATCCAGGTTCCGCGGCATCCAATCTGCACTGGAGAGAAAGACCTCGGGCGACCCACTGTTCTGGAACCAGAACAGTCGCGCATGCTCAAGAAAGCGGCCGACAACGCTCACCACGGTGATGTTCTCGCTGCGGCCCGACACACCCGGCACTAACATGCAGATGCCGCGCACGTTCAGGTCAATGCGAACCCCGGCGTTTGACGCCTTGTACAGCGCGTCGATGATTTCTGGATCGGCCAGCGAATTGAGCTTGGCGATGATGCGACCGGGAGCGTCCTTGCTCGACTGCATGGCCTCTCGCTCGATGAGGGTGATCAACCGGCGCTTGAGACTGGTCGGCGCCATGGCGAGTTTGTTCAGGACGGGAATGGCGGAGTAACCGGTTATCGCATTGAAGAAGAGCCCCACCTCGTATGCAAGATCCTCACGAGTGGTGAGGAGCCCAATATCGGTATAGAGCCGGGCGGTGCTCTCATTGTAATTTCCCGTTCCAACGTGCAGGTACCTCTGCACGCCGTTGGCCTCACGGCGGACAATCAGCATCGCCTTGGCGTGCACCTTGAGGTGGGCAATCCCGTGAACCACAATGGCGCCTGCGCGCTCCAACCGCTCGGCCCAGGTGATGTTACGCTGCTCATCGAATCGCGCCTTGATCTCCACCAGAACGGTCACTTGTTTTCCGTTCTCCGCGGCCTGCTCGAGAGCGGAGATAATCGCGGAGTCGCCACTGGTGCGGTAGAGGGTCATTTTGATGGCCAGAACATGGGGATCTGCTGCCGCCTCCCTCACCAGCTGAACAACCGGATCAAACGAGACGTAGGGGTGATGGAGCAACACGTCCTGCCGCTTCAGAACATCCCAGATCGGGGTTTCATCGAGAAAGAACCGTGAAGATCGGGCGAGCCACCGGGGATGGCGGAGATGATCAAACCCGGGCACCGCGGTCAGACTCATGAGGTTTCCGAGGTCGAGCGGATCGTCCTTGAAGAAGACTTCGTGCTCCGTGAGATCCAGAGCGGTTCGCAGAATCGCAGGGATCTGGCCGCCGGCAGCGCGACGGTTCACCGACAGTCGCACCGCGGTCGAGCGCGACCGGTGTTCCAGAACCTGTTCCATCGCTTCAACAAAATCTTCGTCCCGCTCTTCATCTACCCCAAAGTCAGCGTCGCGGGTCACGCGGAACACTGCCGATTCACGCACCCGGTAACCGGGAAAGATGAGATCGGCGTTCTCTTCGATGACCTGTTCCAGAAAGGTGAAGGTAAACGCTCCACGATCGTCGGGCATGGTAACCACCCGATCGAGCGTATTGGGAATCTGAACGATGGCAAGCAGAAGCGCGGCCTGGCTGTCGTGCGGCGATTGAGTGGCAGTATTTGATGAGGCCGCAGCCGGCGACGGAACCGGAGACAATCCGGGGTCAACGGCAAATGGCGGATCGCTTCCCGGCTCCAGAAGGAATGCGGTATGGAGACGCATGTTGCCCGAGTAGGGAAGCCCCTGCTCAGGCCTCCGACGGACCGGGGTCAGCACGGGAAAAATCTCGTTCTCAAACCGTTCCCGAAGAACCGCCCGCTGAGTGGCGCTCCACTGTGCCGCATTTACCAGTGCGATTCCTTCGCGCGCAAGTTGCGGCATGATGTGCTGGAGAAGGCAGGCGTACTTGCGACGCACCAGCTCTCGAACGCGCTCGTTGATTCGCTCCATCAATTGAGCAGGTGCCAGTCCCGACGGATCGCGCGACGCAGCCCCCACCCTCAATTGACGCTTGATGGTAGCAACCCGCACCATGTAGAACTCGTCAAAATTGGAAGTAACGATACAGAGAAACTTCAGCCGCTCCAGCAACGGCAGCTGATCGTTCTCGGCCTCCTGAAGTACCCGCTCGTTGAACTCAAGCCAGCTGAGATCCCGATTGAAATAGCGCGGATGCTTTTTCTTTTTCCCCATGGCTACACCACGTACACCTTATATCCAAACACGTCCTCAAACAGGTTTGCCTTGTGGGCCATTCCGTTGCGCGAAATGGTGATGTCTCCGCGGTGTTCGCAGTGAAGCAGGAGGTTCTCTTCCTGCCGCTCCACCCGAACGCTGGCAATGCGCTGCGAATGGCCACGGTCCAGAGCGTCGGCAACACGCAGAATGGCCGCGAGTTTCAACACCCGAACTCGATTCTCCCGTCTCAGCGCCGCGTAGCTGACGTGTGCCGCGCTCGGCAACGCCTTACGGTGATAGCGAACCAGATGCGAGACCACTAGAATATCCGGGCGGGAGAGGCCGAAGATCTCGGAGTTCGCGACGATGTACTGCCCGTGTTTGTGGTGACCGGAGCTGCGGATGTAGTTCCCGATGTCGTGCAGGATCGCACCAACCTCCAGAACCATCCGCGAGTGCTCATCCATGCCGTGCTCGCTTTGCAGCTGATCAAAGAGCTGCAGCGACAGCCGGGATACGTGCACCGCGTGCTGCTCGTCAAAGTGGTACTTGCGACCCAGACTCATGGCCGACGCCACAACCTGCGAATAGAGTTCCCGCTCCACCGCGGGGTCGGTCCCGGTGGCAAACTCAACCAGGACCCCCTCGCGGATACTCACGTCGGGTACGACCATCTCGGTCGCGCTGGTTGCATCAAGAAAGAGCTGGTAAATGAAGAGCGCCGGCACCAGCCCGTCGGCTTCATTGTAGGTGATTCCCAACTCGCGGACGATCTCGTCGCGGCTCATCTTCTGCAGACGGTCAAGCAGGGCCTCGAAGTCAGCCTTGCGAATAACCGCGAAACGGTTATCCTTTGTGCTGCCGGCCGCTATCGCGGCGAGCCGCGCATCACCGCCCACGGCCAGAAAGAGGCGCACCTTCTTCAGGGGGAGCTCGGCGTCAAGAATCTCGGTGGTAACGCGAACACTCTCGCGCAGGTACTCGCGCATCTGCGTCCCAAGTTCTCCCGTGGCGAGCACTTGCTGCTCGATGCGCACTGTCCCCAGCCGCAAACTGTGGGCAGCCACAACCTTCCCCTGCTTCAACATCATCAGTTCCGTGGTACCACCACCAACTTCCAGAATCATGGTACTGGAGCGGGCAAATTTCTGCTTCTGCGCGCGGAGCGTGTGTTGCACAGCAAGGTAGGTCAGGTGGTTTTCTTCAATGCCCTCGACAATCTCCACGCGAAATCCCGTGCGGGTGAACACCCGATCGATGAAGGTGTCCCGATTGCGCGCTTCCCGGATCGCACTGGTAGCAATGACGCGGACGTTGCTCTCCGGGATCTGCCAGCCCCGGATGAGTTCCCGGAATCCCGCGAGGATCTTTATCGCCTGACGAACCGTTTCGGGGCCCAGTTGCCCCGACAGAAACACGTCCTTGCCCAACGGAACCGGGCGCTCCGCGCGGTCGAGCCGTCTCCACGACCCCTCGGTATCGAGCTCTGCCACAACGAGCCGGATTGCCGAGCTGCCCATATCGATGACGGCAACCGGCCGCCGCTCCGTACCGGATGTGGCCGAGGCGCCCGCTGCGCCGGCCTTCTCAGCAGTGCTCACCGGGAGGACTCCAGCGCAAGCGACTCCCGAAGCAGCGCCGCCGCTCCAATGACCGCGGCATCGTCGCCGAGTTCGGCGGCTTTGACCTTCACGTGTTCGACCATGCGCTTCATACCAGTCTCTCGCATCGACTCGATCGCGGTCGCCAGGTATTGGTCGCCAAACTTCTCAACCATACCCCCACCAAGAATGATCAGCTCGGGATCGAAGGCGTTCACGCAGTTGCCCATCCCGATTCCCAGAAACTGTGCCGATCTCATCACCAGCTCGATGACCGCCTCTTCGCCCGCTTCCATTGCCCTGGCGATGGTCCCGCTCTTGATGGCAAGGAAGTCGGCGCCTGCCTTCTGACGGATGGTTGGGGCCTCGCCGTTGGCAGCCAACGCCACCAGATCCTTTGCAAGCGCGGACCGGGAAGCCACCGCCTCCAGGCATCCGAACCGGCCACAGCCGCAGCGCCTTCCGCCCGCCTGCACGACCATGTGGCCAATCTCGCCGGCACCGCCCCGTGCGCCGCGGTAGAGCCGGCCATCAAGAATGAGCCCGCCGCCAATGCCGGTCCCGGGGAAGAGTCCGACGATGTGGGAAAACCCGCGCCCGGCGCCCGCCACAAACTCGCCGTAGACGCCGGCGTTCACGTCGTTTTCCAGAACAACCGGCAGACCGAGCTTCTTCGTCAGTCGGTCACGCAGTGCAAAGTCACGCAGATCGAGGTTGGGGGTTTCAAGCACAACGCCCGTGTGCATGTCGATGGGCCCTGGACAGGCGATGCCAACGCCGGCGATGTCTGAGAGTACGCAACCGGCACTGACGAGCGCCTGTTCGATCGTATCGACGATTCCCGCAAACACGGCGTCGTTTCCCCGTTCGGTTCCCGTCTTTCGCTTGGCCCGGCCACGGACGCTGAAGTCCCCGCCAACCACGGCGGCGAGCATCTTCGTTCCGCCAAGATCGAATCCGAGTACCGGAGCGGCTTCTGCCATGGTAGGCCTCCCGTCGTGGTCGTTGTGTCACTACACTATACCACCCGGGCGGTTCCGCGCAACGCGCGCGATGCTTTTGACAGTTGTGCCGGTTTGCGGTATCTAGTACGCAATGAGCACCACAACGCGCGGCCTCATCCTGGGCCGATTCATGCCGCCGCATAACGGCCACCGCTATCTGATCGACTTTGGCAGGCACATTGCCGATGAGCTGACGGTATTCCTCTGCTCGCTGCCGCCCGATCCCATCCCCGGCACGCTGCGCCTGCAGTGGATGCAGGAGATCTTTCCCGCGGTTCGTCTGGTGCACATCACCGAAGAGAACCCCAAGGCAAACAAGAACGAGCCGGGTGCAACGGCAATCTGGGCCCGCGCCCTCGCCGAGCACATGCCCCACGGAGTTGACTACGTGTTTGCCTCGGAGCACTACGGGTTCGATCTCGCGCGGGAGCTGGACGCAAAGTTTGTCCCCGTTGATCCGTCGCGCTCGCTGTTCCCGGTATCAGCAACCGCGGTTCGCGCCGCGCCGATGACGTACTGGGACTATCTGCCCGAACCGGTACGCCCCTACTTTGTGCGCAGAGTCTGCATTGCCGGTGCAGACGTTCGCCGGCGCGTCGCCCTTGGCCGCGCCCTCTCGGAGCATTTCAAGACCATCTATTCCGGCGACTACGCGCGCTTCTGGCAAGACCACATGGACCGCCCACCGCAGGAGGCAGACCTCCCCCTTCTGATGCGGGCCCAGGCTGCGTCCGAAGGCGCCCTCGCCCGCCAGGCCGACCGCCTGCTCTTTGTCACCACCGATCCCACGCAGCTCGCCCTGCAGTGGAGGGTCCAGCACGGAGAGGCCGCCGACCGGCTGGTGGCCGAGCGGCAGCGCGGGTACGATCTCTATCTGATCATGGAAGAACCCGACGGAGCCGACCCCGACGGATCGGTGGCCCGGTATCGAAGCATGATCCCGGCGGATGCCAACGCGGTTACCGTTCCGGTGCCGGGAGACCCGACCGATCCCGATGACCACATCGGCCTGACCCTTGAGCCGGCCTGCGCCGCGGTGGAGGAGCTGCTGAGAGCGCAGTGATTTCCGCGGACAGCCGATGCCCGAGGTCGGTAAGTTTAACCAAAGAGGTTGTTTCGCACGCCCAAACCACAATCGGTCTCCATTCGCCCTCTAGAAGGAGTCTATAGTTTGTGCGATCGCGGGCGCTGTTCGCTGCGATCTTCTCTGCCCAGAACTCAGCATTCGTTGAAGGAAGCTTTCCTCGATTGCAGTCGTGACCATGCCAGAAACAGCCGTTCACGAAAACTACCACACGGTGTCGGGGCAGCACGATGTCGGGAGTTCCGGGCAAGGCTCCATCATGAAGACGAAACCGATAGCCCAACCGGTGGAGTAACGACCTAACCAGCACCTCCGGCAACGTATTCCGGTTCTTCACTCGAGACATAATCTCGCGCCTCTTGTGTTTCGGGAACACGTCCATCGTACAAACACCCCCGACTTTCAAGCCACATATCATACACCCTGTTTGCTACGGCTCCCGCCAGGAGCGGAGGCACTGCATTTCCGATTTGTCTGGCGATCTCGATCTTGGTTCCCTTGAACACGAACCGGTCCGGGAACGTCTGGAATCGTGCCGCCTCACGATGGGTGATCGGTCTGTGTTGTTCGGGATGCAGGTAGCGGCCCTTCTCCGGCTTGAAAAACTCGGTGCGAATGGTGAACGCCGGCCGATCCCACCAGAGCCGCCCAAACAGATCGGTACCACCGGACGTCTTGTTCACCCAACACTGCGGCGTCAGCTCAAGAGCGTTCCGCTGCAGATCAAACCGGTTCATCCCTTCATCGGGAATCGCGCGATAACGCGCAAGGCTTTTCGGAGTCGGACTTCGACCGAAATGCAAGTCGAGCGGCGCAGGTTCATCGCGAATCTCTGTACCTTGTGGAGGAGGAAGATCACCGATCGCCGATCTGACAGTTCGCCAAGGTTCGGCATTCAGAGCGTATGCGCCGGAGAAGAAGGCAAACTGGTTCGGAGAGAGTCGAGGATCGTAGTGGGTGCGCAACGGGGGAAGGAAGCGCGATGGATCCACCCGCTTGGAACCGACCACAAACGCTCGTTTCCGAGTTTGAGGAACACCGTAATCTGCGGCCAATAACGCTCCGGACCAGGTTCGAAACCCGCGATCCGATGCCCACCGGAGGATTTCGTCGTGTTCCAACGAGCCAAGTAGTTGTGGAACGTTTTCCATAACGAAATACTCAGCCTTGCTGCGGTCCACCACGTCCATGAACGGGATCCAGAGTTTTTTGCGCGGATCGTCGGCTCGGCCTTTGTTGAGGAGACTGAAACCCTGGCATGGAGGCCCACCGACCACGATATCGGCTTCAGGTATCGCTGCACCCGAATCGCTGAGTATATCCACCAGATCACCATGTACGCACAGAGGTCCGAAGTTCGCGTTATAGCTGGCGACAGCGTACTCATTGAAATCGTTCGCCCAAACCGGCGTATACGTGGCGGCAGATTGCCAGTGAAACCCAACGGATAATCCACCTGCACCACAGAACAGATCAATCAATCGCATTACTCAGACCTCGTCGCACCCGATAGACTATACATATGTTACCCTGAATCCTCCCGCTTGTGAAGATCATCATGACATACATTACAGTACGTGACGAGGTTCGTCGCTTCGTTCGAGCCTCCGTGTGCATGATGCACTACGTGGTGGAGTTCGAGAAATCGAGGGTCCGAAGTGTTCCATCGCTCGTGCGTCCAACCACAGTTCCTGCACGCATATCCGTCCCGTTGGAGAACCTGCCTTCGGACACTATCCGCGATACGCCGATCGTGAGACGGCGCCTGGCGATCACGCTCCAGCACGTACACACCAACCGGTAGAGACGGATTTCCGGACATTTTCGTACTGATTGGCCAGCCCTGTTCCGTTCGCAACTCTCGAACGCGCCGAGCCCACTCGCTGCTTTGCGCGACGTAACTCAACTCTTCACCGCTCACCGGCTTCCCGACGTTTGCCCTGAGGTACTTCAGAATTTTGTCTTGGCCGCCCGCCGCGCCACGCCTGATTTCGTTCGCGACGTTCCAGCGGTACGCCGCGTCTCGGTCTTGATTTGTATCGGCAAGCAGGTAGTCGTTCACTCCGAGATCCGCGTCTCCTATGTCAAGATCGTCCAGGTCCCCAGCCTCGATCATTTGTGCAACCGTGACGCCGGTCACGATTCGCCAACCATGCTGTACCCGTAGCTCGCGTACTCGTCTCGCCCACTCACTGATACCGGCCACAATTGCGAGTTCTTTTTCGTGTAGTACACAGCGAGGATACAGAAGGAAGTACGCCAACAGGCGATCCCGAGCGGATAGCCGGAGCCCTTCGGAGATTAACGTCTTCCCCAGGTCGCGAACCGCATCGAACGCAGGTACTAAGGCAACGACTTTCTCTCTGACGCTCACCGATTCCAGTGAAGTCTCAAACTCTCTAAGGAGATCACGAACCTGATTCAGGACCCGTTCGGTTTCCGTCATTGCGCCTGAGTCAACTTATCATGTTCAATCACCGATTGAACACAGGCCGCCTAAAGCAACTCTCCGTTCGCGTTCGGTTGGCCTCCGGAAGCCACCATCGCCTCCTGCCGCAGTTTCCGCAAGACTGCAACCGCAAAGAAGGCCGTGGTGATGATGGTGAAGAAGTCGGCAAAGGCCTGAGAGAAGAGCACGCCGTCGAGTCCGAAGAGGCGCGGGAGAACAATCACCGCAGGGATTAGGAAGATCCCCTGGCGCGCCATCGCAAGGATTGCTGCAGGGATTCCGCGGCCGAGCGCCTGAAACAGAATGTTGAAGAGCACCGCCGCGCCAAAGAAGGGAAACAGCGCGTGGAAGGCGCGGACGTTGCGCGTGGCGATCCGGATCACCTCCGGGTCGTTGGTGAAAATCCGCACCAGCCACGGCGCGCCAAGCTGGATCGCCACAAAGAACAGAACCGAGAAGATGGTTGCCCAGCGCAACCCGACCTTGATCACTTCAAAGAGACGGTCGTATCGGCGCGCGCCGTAATTGTAGCCGGCCATGGGCTGGAACCCCTGGGCAAATCCAAAGACCGGAAACATTCCCAGGAAGAGGATGCGAAACGAGAGCCCAACCGATGCAACGGCGACGTCTCCGTAGAGACCCGCCATGTTGTTCAGCAGCCCCACCGCGAAGCTGGTGAAAAACTGCCGCACGAAGGTCGGCATCCCGATCTTGAGAATCTCCCAATGAAGCCGAAACTGCAGGCTGAAGTAGCGTGGATGAATCCGAAGATAACTGCGACGTCGAAAGACGTAATAGAGCAGGATTCCCTCGGCAACAATCTGCGACACTACGGTGGCGATCGCGGCACCCTGAATTCCCCAACCAAATACAAAGATGAAGATTGGGTCCAGGATGACGTTGAGCGCCGCGCCGGTCATCATCGAGATCATCGAGAGGCGGGCGTTTCCCTCGGCCCGGACGATGTTATTGAGCGTCATCCGCGCGACGATGATAGGGGCCCCGAGCACCAGCACCCGCGCGTAGTTCTCCGCGTAGGGCATGATGGTATCGGTCGCACCGAAGAGCCGCAGCAGCGGTCGCAGATAGATCAAGCCGATGACGCTGATGACGATGCCGGCACCAACGGCCGTGAAAAGGGAGGTGGTCGCGGTGCGATTTGCCTCTTCGCGGTTCCCCGCGCCGAGCGAGCGCGAAATGTAGGAGGCTCCACCGAGGCCGAACATCAGCCCCACCCCAACGATCACCTCGGTAAACGGGAAGACCACCGCAACCGCACCGATCGCCTCGGTTCCAATGCGCCCGATGAACGCGGCGTCGATCAGATTATAGAGGGCGTTGGAGAGCATGGCCACAATGGAGGGCAGGGCAAGCGCGGCGAGTACCGGCTTGACGGGCCCCTCCCCCAGGCGGCGGGTTCGCTCCTCGGGGGTCACGGTCGGACGCGGCGGCGATCGCGCGGGAAGAGCGACGCCTCTTTCACGTTCTGGAGACCGAGAATCTTCTGCGTGAGGCGCTCGAGCCCGATCGCGAATCCACCGTGTGGCGGGGCTCCGTAGCGAAAGATCTGCAGGTAGTCCGCCATCCCTTCTTCGGTGAGACCAAATTTGGGCAGGGTCTCGAGGAGCATGGCGAGCTCGTGAATACGTTTCCCTCCCGTGGTGATCTCCAACCCGCGAAAGAGCAGGTCGAAGCTGCGCGTCTTGGTGTCGTCGGGATAGGTGTAGAAGGGACGCTTCTTGCGGGGAAACGCGGTCACAAATACCGCTTCCACACCGTGCTCCTCGCGCGCCCAGTCGCAGAGCGCGCGCTCCGCCTCGGGGTTGATCTCGAAGAGCCGGTGGCCCAGCCGCCTGGTGGCGATCTCTTTGGCGTCATCGTGACTGATGCGCGGCGTTGCCACGAGCTGTTCGCGGGTGGGCACGGTCGCGCCGTGCAACTCCAGCACGTCGGCGCAATCGGCCTGCACCCCGGCAAACACCGCGGCGAGAATCTCGATCTCTAGGTCCATGAGGTCGTGTTCGCTGTCAATGAAGGCCATCTCCACGTCGAGCGAGACGTATTCGTTAAGGTGGCGCGGGGTATCGTGCTTCTCCGCGCGGTAGGCGGTGCCAATCTCGAAGACCCGCTCCATTCCGGAGGCCACCATAGCCTGCTTGTAGAACTGCGGCGACTGGGCGAGGTAGACCTTGTCTTCAAAGTAGTCCACCGAAAAGAGCCCGGTCCCACCCTCGGTACCGGTACCAATGAGCTTGCTGGTCTTGATCTCGGTGAAGTCCTGACTGCGCAGGTAGTCGGCGAAGTGCTTGAGAATGGCCGACTGGACCGAAAAGATGCGCCGGATCTTGGGATTGCGCAGCGAAACCAACCGGTTGTCCAGGATGGCGTCGATGCTCACGCCATCGAGGTCCTGGTTGACCGCCAGCGGCAGATCGCTCTGGGCGGGCGCCAGAACCTCACTCTGAGTAACCCGCAATTCGAATCCGCCGGGCGCCTTCTCGTTACCGGCAACCGTACCGGTCACGGTGATCACCGTCTCCAGAGTGAAGGGAACCTTCTCCTCGTAGACCAGCTGCATGATGCCGGTACGATCGCGCAGCAGCACGAAGGAGATTGCGCCCAGTTCGCGAATTCGGTGGACCCAGCCGGAGGCGGTCACCGTGGCACCGTCGTGGGCGGCCAGATCGCGCGCAAGGACTCTCATAGTTCTTCCTCCATTCGCTTCAGCACATCCTCGGTCGAATCGCTGAGCGCCAGGGTGGCAATGAGGCGCGTATACACGGTCTCCGTGGTGAGGGTCCCCATGGGAATCGCGCCCTCCTTCCACAACTCGTGGCCGGTGACGTACTCGGAGAAGTCAACGATTCCTTCCTGCTGCGAAGTGCAGAAGAAGGCAACGCCGCGCTCGGCGCCGTAGGTGAAGGCGTGTTTCAGGGAGAAGGGCGTCTCTCGCAGTGAAGCGGTTCCGGTGTCAAAGAGCTCGAGGATGAAGTAGCGCACCCCGGCGTTGATCAGCGCGATCAGCGCGTCGCCGCGCATACCGGGATAGACGCGGGCGATGAACACCGACCCGATCGCCCGCTCGAGGCGGTCGGCCAGTTCGACGCGGGTATGCTCCAGCGGTCCGGCTCCAATGGGGCGTCCGTGGTAGACCGGTGCACTCTGGTTCCAGTTACGAAACGGGGCGCCGGCGGTCGGGTCGATGCGCTCGAACTTCAGGTTGAGAGGCGAAAGATCCTGATCACCGTAGACAACATGAACGCCGGGCACGTTACTGGTTGCCCGCGTCACTGCCGCCTTGAGGTTACGAACCGCCTCGCTGTCGCCCTGGG
The DNA here is from genome assembly GCA_007130025.1 of Spirochaetales bacterium. Lineage (GTDB taxonomy): Bacteria > Spirochaetota > Spirochaetia > DSM-27196 > PWMO01 > PWMO01. The sequence goes on from SLTF01000014.1 coordinate 11,738, forward strand.
CGCGCTCGGATACCGGCTCCCAGGGAACCGCCGCCGCGGTGAGCACGATGGGAATGGTAGCGTCGGCAAAAAACCAGTAGAGGAGGCTTGCGGTGTACGAGAGCGTGTCGGTTCCGTGCGCGATCACGATGCCCGAGGCGTTGCCTTCGCGCAGCCGCGTACTCACCGCGTCAATCAGGGCTGCCCAGTCGGTGGGCGTGATCTCTTCGCTCAGGAACTGCCCGAGCGTCACTTCTTCAAACCGAACCGAATCGGGCAGTTCCCCGGCGAGCACGTCGCGCAGATCGCGGAGATCACCCGGCACGATGAGCCCATCGGCCGCCCGACTGCCGGAAATCGCGCCGCCAAACGAGAGCACGTGCACGATGTCCAGCGCGAGCTTCTGCTTGAGCATGGAGGTGACCAGCTGCGGCTCGGCGCGACCCGAGGTGCGCTTCATGATCTGCCCAACCAGAAACCCCATGGGCCGGGCGTCGCCAGCGGCAATCTGCTCCACCGCCTTGGGATTGTCCGCGAGCACCGCGTCAACCACTGCGGTGAGCTGCGAGCTGTCGGTAATCTGCTCCCAACCCTTCTCCGCGATGATGATCTCGGGCTCTTTATTCTCCGCAAAGACCGCCTCAAGCGTCTGCTTTGCGAGTTTGCCGTGGATACGACCCTCGGCGAGCAGCATCAACAATGACGCAAAGCGCTCGGCGGTGAGCGGACTCTGCTGCAGCGCGATCCCCTCGCGGTTGAGGATCTTGCGGACGTCGGTAGAGAGCCAGGTGGCGGCGGCGGTTGGATCGGCACCCTGCTCCACCGTCTGCTCGAAGTAGTCCGCCAGCGGTTTCTCGTCGCAGAGGAAGTCTGCCTGGGTCTCGGAGAGCGCGTACTCACGCACAAACCGCTCCCGCCGCGCGGCGGGCAGCTCCACGAGATCCGCCTCGACGGCCGTTATGAACTCGGCTGTGGCGGTAAACGGTGGAAGATCAGGCTCGGGAAAGTAGCGGTAGTCGTTTGCGCTCTCTTTGACGCGCATCGACTCGGTGAGATCGCGGTTCTCATTCCAGAGGCGCGTCTCCTGGACTACCGTACCGCCGCGCTCGAGGATCTCTTCCTGGCGTCCGATCTCATGGTTGAGCGCTTTGCGAACGAATCGCGACGAGTTCAGGTTCTTGATTTCAACTTTGTTGCCCAGACCCTGACCGCGGAGGTTCACCGACACGTTGGCGTCGCAGCGCATCGAGCCCTCTTCCATATTGCCGTCGCAGACTCCGAGGTAGCGCACCATACGCCGGAACTGCTGCAGAAGGGTCTCGGCCTCTTCGCCAATCTCCATGTCCGGCTCGGTCACGATCTCCAGCAGCGGCGTGCCGGCGCGGTTGTAGTCCAGGAGCGACATGTCTCCCGCGTGGATCATCTTGCCGGCGTCTTCTTCCAGATGCACCTCGTGGATGCGAACCCGCTTCTTCTTGCGGTGAAACTCGACATCCAGGTAACCGTTGGTCCCCAGTGGGGCTGCATACTGACTGATCTGGTAGTTCTTGGGCAGGTCGGGGTAGAAGTAGTTTTTTCGCTCAAAGCCGGTTCGTTCGGTCAAGGTACAGTTGAGCGCCCGGGCGACCAGGTAGGCCATGTGCATGGCGCGCTCGTTCAGCGCCGGCAGTACCCCGGGGTATCCCATGCAGACCGGGCAGACGTTGGTATTGGGTTCATCCCCAAAGGCGGCGCGGCAGCCGCAGAACACCTTGGTGCTGGTGGCGAGTTGAATGTGGATTTCCAGTCCGATAAACGATTGATACATCGGCTACTCCGAGGCCTTGCGCCACAGCGGCGGATAGTCAGGCGGTGTGGCAAGCGGAAGCTTCGACGCAAGCGTACGGGCCACGGCGAAAAGGCGGTGCTCGTGAAACGCGGGGGCCAGTGCCTGAACTCCCACCGGCAGTCCCGCCTCAACCCCGGCGGGCAGGGCGAGCGCCGGTACTCCGGCGAGGTTTGCCGTAGTAGTGAACCGGTCGGCCACCTTCTGCTGAAAGGGCGTAAGCCCCGCGTCTCCGTGCGGAAAGGCCGCCGTGGGGAAAACCGGCATCAGCAGCACGTCGACGTCGGCAAAGAGGCGGTCGAAATCGTTGCGGATGGCGGTTCGCACCTTCTGGGCGCGCAGGTAGTACTGGTCCTGGAAGCCCGACCGGAGCACGTAGGTGCCCAGAAGAATCCGTAGCTTCACCTCCGGGCCAAAGCCCTGGTCCCGCGCGGTGCGTACGAGCTCCTCAGGATTCTCGGCGTAGTCGGGCCGCAGACCGTAGCGGATTCCGGTATACCGGGCCAGGTTGGCGCTTGCCTCAGCGGCGGCGA
>SLTF01000288.1 GCA_007130025.1 Spirochaetales bacterium
CCCCCACCGAGTCCCGAAAATCCGTGGTCGCACATCCACTCAACAGAATGAGAAGGCTGAAAACCAGCGATAATTGTGCCATACACTCTACCTTTACGTCGACGGTAATTCGTTAGACTAACATCGGTAACGTCAACGGTCAATAGTTTGCACGACGTATAACGAGAATAGCGAGCGACTCCACCGTTGCTCCACACCGTATCAGTACCCCAACCGATACCGTTCCAGGTCCCTCACCAGATTGGGAATGAGATACCCGCACCACCGGGAGAACGGCCAATCGTCACTGTAGCCCGGGCCGTACAGCTCGTGATACAGGGCGACGGCTTCCGACCATCGCTTCTGCAGAAACAGCTCGCACAAGCTGCGGGCATCACTGCAACGACGATAGAGACGGGGTGGGACGTCATCGGGATCGGCTGCTGCCAGCTGATCCGAAAACTCTGCAACCTGGCGGAGCATGCCGTCGTAGCCGTCATCGGTGAGGAGGCCGTAGTCATCCGGGTAGGGTATCACGTACGCGAAACTCTCCACGTAGTCGCCGCGAGCCTCTCTATCCAGAATGAGCTGTGGGGACTCAATATGCCGGCGAAACTCCGTCTCACCCAGACCAATGACGTGCGCCCGGGTGTCATCCCAGCTGTCGCAGCACCAGTCTACGTTCGCGGCGGCGGTAATGTCGCGCTTTTTCTGCGCGAACACCTTCCGAAACGCCTCCGCGGTTTCCGGTGGATACGTCTGCATGAAGCGCAGTTTTGCTGCGTCCACTCCGTCGTGGGGCCAGTTCATCTCCGAAACGATGGCCCAGAAATCCGATTCGTTGAGTGTATTCATGGGTGTGAGCATACACTGGTCGCGGGATAAAACGTGTCCCACGATCACCCTTTTGACGAATTCCGCACGTGGTACTACACTGAACGGGAAAATGGAACACCAGACGGAGCAATTCTACCGCGACCGCGCCGATACTCTGGCGGACGAGTACGACCGCGCCGAGCCAACCTACTTCGCTCACGTGGTGACGCTGTCGAACCCGGATGCCCGCATTCTGGACGTTGGATGCGGCACGGGCCGCGACGTTGCGCGGCTTCGCGAACGGGGCCGCGACGCGATCGGTGTGGACCGTTCGGCCGAGATGATCGAAGCGGGCCGAAAACGCTACGGGTTACCTGAGTTGGCGCTGCGGGTGGACACCCTGCCCGATCTGGCAACCATCCGCACCGGGCAATTCGACGTGGTGATCTGCGCGGCTGTCCTGCAGCATATTGAAGAAGAGTCGCTCCTGGACGCCCTCTATCGGTTGCGCTCGCTGGTGGCTCCCGGTGGATTCCTGGTTCTCTCGATACCGGAGCAGTATCCGCTGAAGGATACGGCACTCGATCACAGTAACCGCCTCTTTCACCTGCGCCCGCCGGAGCAATACACCTTCTTCCTTGAACGCCTGGGCCTGACGCGTATCGTCAGCTACGACGAACCAGACAGCCTCGGCCGCCCGGAACGCACGTGGCGCGTGATGGTGTTCTCGGCGGGTGCCGGAAGCGAGCTGCGGCCGGTGGAGACCATCGAGTCCATCCTGTGGGAAGATCGAAAACGGAACACCTACAAGTTCGCTCTGGTGAGGGCGCTTGCGCATCTTGCGGTGCACCGAAGCCGTATTGCGCTCTGGCACGCCGATGGCCGCGTGTCGGTTGCGGTTGATGAAGTGGTGTCACTGTGGCTCCGGTACTATTGGCCTCTGGTACAATCGACGGAACACGATCCGGTCATGCAGGGGTATGGAAGCGGCGGCGGATCGGACATCGCGTTTCGCGAGAAACTCAGCGAGCTGGCGGATCGATGGAAGCCCGGTGGAGGATTCCCTGCGTTCCGTACGGCACTCGAATCGGGCGCTCTCGATCCCAACTCCCGTAGCCTTTTGTCCGACGCGAGTTCAAAGATCCGAACCGCGATCCAGCAGCCGATCAGGTACGCAGGCAACGACCGCACGGGCAAGGCGCTCTTCTCCTTCGAGTCGAACCGCATCTACCTGCCCGGCGAGATGTGGACGGAACTCGCCCTCATGGGACGATGGATCGAAGACTCGGTTGTGATCCGCTGGGCGGAGTTCAGCGGCAATCTGAAGGGCCAGAACCCGTCGGCAACGGTGCCGCAGGTGCTGTCGCTCCTTCTGGACGAACCGTCCGACACCCGCGAGACCAACCTCGCCCGCGACGCATTCACACCATTACTGCGGGCGAACGCGCTTGAGTGCGCGTGGACGGGTCAACAGCTTGACCGCTTTGACGTAGACCACGCGATACCGTGGGCGCTCTGGCGAAACAACGACCTCTGGAATCTGCTCCCGGTTCACCCAAAGGCCAACAACGAAAAACGCGCCCGCATTCCGTCACGCAATCGCGTCATTGATCGAAAAGCGGCGATCGTGGCGAGCTGGACAGTTCTATTCGAGGCGTATCGAACGCTCTTTCTGGCGCACGCGGGCGCCTTCGTCGGGAAAGCGCTCACCGATTTCGGCCGAGATGGACAGAGCGCGCTGTTTGACGCGTTCAAGGATGCGCTGGAGTACACAGCGGTGAACCGGGGGGTGGCTCGGTGGTAGCGATCCGGTCTCCACGCGCACGTGGAAATCCATTCGCTCGGCACCAGCACCTTAGCAGCGTCTCAATCACTGGATCCAGACCAGTAGGATCTCTTCCTATCTCCGGTTGTTCTCGGTTTTTTTACCCCGCTACCAAGTCGAAAACGTACTCCCGATGGTAGTCGAGGTACGGTATTGTCTGTTCGGGAATAAATCGCAACCGACAATCGGGTTCAACGCATACTCTGGACCAATCTTCGAAGTCGATACGATCTGAGAGCACTATGCGTCCGCTTCTCTCGAACGCGATGTATCCTCTGTCAAATAGCTTATCGATCGTTGGTACCAGCAGAAGAGAATTGTATGGACTTACCCGTTCGCGGTTGTCCGACAGTTTCCACGGCTTGATGTGAGATGCAACTAACACATCCGTCTTTGTAAATCCCGTCACGCTACACGTACTCCAGAGCGTGATGGACTCTTGCCGATACCGTCCCTGGCCCAACCTCGCTTTGACGATGGCCTCTTTTTCCGTTTGACTGAGACCGTATTCGTGCTCGATATCAGCGAGCATTTCCGGTTCCTGGATAGGCCGGTCAATGAATCGAAACACAAATTTTGAAGGGCGGTCAGCATAACGCTTAAACGACTCAAGAATGACTCGCCCTTTGTAAATGAAGTCTGAATGATGGCGATCTCGGTAGAAAACGTGGATTTCGTCTTTTTGATTGGAGATACGTTCGTCGGTGCCATGGCGCGTCTCGCCTTCCCAGAACAAGATGTCATGCACGACGTGGTCTTGATACTGGGTCTGTGATTCCTGCTTCTCTCTGGTAACGAATAGAACGACGATATTCTGATCTCTCGGAGTAAAAACCCCTCGGCTGAGGGCGTGGAAAGACTCGTACCCCCACATTCTTGCGAGAGCGGGTCTGTCGTATAATGCTCCTACCTCGATGCCTTGGAACCCTACCATCTCATCCCTAATCGTCCGACGGTTTTCAGTCGATTCGGCCGTTCCTTATGCGGTGTAGATCGTTTCTCAATTCAGTGTATGACAACATGCCACTCTGTGTCCATCGAGCTCGAAACTGCGATTATTCGGTTCGGAGAATCTCCCTACGGCAAGTGGCGAAATCTTTATCGATGATTAAGAATGCCGTGTGATACCATTTTGAATTGACTGATGGGGAGTGGA